>CAMBLS010000048.1 GCA_945868485.1 uncultured Lachnospiraceae bacterium
GATTTAGATTGTTATTTTTATTTGTAGGTCTTATTGGACTTTTGTTTATTTTCTTTGGGAATAAAATATGGGAAGGGACTGGGTGGTACGATAACACGGTTCAGCACCTGTATCAGTTCCTTTTGCGGGATGTTTTCTTTATGTTGCTTTCTACTTTTATAAAATTTGGTTATGTAGTACGGTACAATAGGATTGTAAAGAATTTATAGAAATGGTTCATCATGTTCAAAAGCCTGAAATAGTTTAAAACTATTTCAGGCTTTCTTTGTATTCAGATGCCAAAAAGTTTGCGCCTAACAGTCCTGCAGAATTTCCGAGACTTGCAGGAATCAGATTAACATGTGCAAAGCTGGGCATTATGAAACGGTTTTTCTTTTCATTAATCATTTCTTTGATTAAAGGCTGAACCATAATGCCGCCTCCTAAGATAATGCAGGAGGGATTATAAATATGGGTCAATGTTGCTAACCCTAACATGATTTCATCTACCCACTTGTCAAGGATTTCCATTACATTTGGATCGTCCAGATGGGAAAAGATCTTTCTGCCATTATCAAGGGACGGATCATATTCCATAGCCATTTTTACTAAACCGGTGGTAGAAGCGTATTTCTCATAACATCCATCAAAATAGTCATTACCTAGAAGGCGAACATCACTGTGTGTAATCATTGCGCCAAACTCGCTGGCAGAAAAGCTGGAACCATGGAATACTTTCCGATCCTGCACAACTGCGCCGCCAACTCCGGTTCCGTAGGTCAGCATCAGAAAACTGTCATACTCTTTACCCGCACCGTAAATGGCTTCACCGATAGCAGCAGCATTTACATCATTTTCCACCATGACAGGAACATGGAACAAGGATTCCAGTTCTTTACGAATCTGAGTTCCGGTATAGCCGGGAATATTCTGGTTGGCATAAATGATAAAACCTTCGGAGGCATTTACCTGTCCGGCAGTGCTGATTCCGATGGCATCGTAATCGCTTTCTTCCTTAATAATAGAGGTAACCACTTCTAATATATGGGCGCCGCCTAACTGGGCATTGGTAGGAGTCTCTTTTACTTCACCAAGCTGATTGTCAATGCAGATACCATGTTTGATAGACGTGCCGCCAATATCAAATACAAGAATTTTCATATTTGAATGATCCTTTCAGATAAAATATCAAACTGCAAAAACTAAATATGTACTTTGAATACAACTTTTTTCAGTGTTGTATTGTTGCTTGTGGCAATATTAGGCTTGTGAGGTTCGTCTGCCATACAAAGAATAAAGTTTCCGGGACCGATGATACACTGAGCAAGATCGGGAGCAGAACAGATTCCTACATCACGGGCTTCGTCATAGGATTCCATGCTGACTTGTGTGCGGTCACCAGTATCAATACGCTCAACTCCCGCAAGATCAATCTGAATATCCATGTAATTATGATGAAGTTCGTATTTTCTTTCTTCCAGTGGGGCAGCAGATGCGTCCATTACATTTATATAGACATTATCTCCGTCTACCGTAGTTCTGCCCAAAGGAAGCTGATTTAAATCGTGAGTCATAATATAGTCGATTGCACAATCAAGATTGGGATTGGTGCCTTTGTATATTCCTATATTAGATAATTTATCATAAATCATAATGAACCTCCGTGAAAGATATGAAGTTATTTTTCAATTGCCTTGTAAAAACGCTGTGCGATTTCCAAAGGTCTAGTAATGGCACCACCTACTACAACGGCATGAGCGCCAAGCTCTAACATTTTTTTTGCCTGATCAGGATAGTGAACCTTGCCTTCTGCAATAACGGGAATGCTTAATGCGCTGACAAGGCGTTCTACCAATGCAAAGTCAGGACCATCAACCTTAGGAGAATAATCGGTATATCCGCTTAAAGTGGTTCCGACCAGATCTACGCCGCATTTTTCTGCGTTTACACCCTCTTCAAAGGTAGAAATATCTGCCATAAGGACAATGTCGGGATATTTTTCTTTAATTTGTGCGATGAACTCATTGATGGTGGTTCCATCGCCACGGGTGCGCTGTGTGCAGTCAAGGGCAACAATATCAGATTCAACAGCAACCAGATCATCAATTTCTTTCATAGTAGGAGTAATATAAGAAGCATATCCTTCCACCACACGTTTTACCAGGCCAATGACAGGAAGTCCTGTAACTTTCTTAATTTCTACCACGTCACGGATACTGCTGGTGCGGATGCATTTGCTTCCTGCCTGCTTGGCAGCCATTGCCATAAAAGGCATAAGTGACATTTCTTCACAATACAGGGGTTCACTGGGCAATGCCTGACAGGAAACGATAATAGATCCTTTCGTGGCATCTAGAATTTCAGCTAAATTTTTTTTCATATTTTTTCGTCCTTTCATTATTATATGTAGACTTTCATTGTTATCATTATAACATAAAGGTAATTTCCAGGCAATATAGATGAAAACAAATTTCAATTTTGGAGATTGGAATGAAAAAAATTTTATCTAAAAACATGCTTTTTGTACAAATGGAATAAGAAAAAAGAAAAAACGTTAAGCATTTTGAAAAAAATTTTAAAGAAAAAATGAAAAAAATATACTATTTTTAAAATATTAATGAAAATTATTTTAAGATTCTATTGACAAATACAGACCAGCATTGTACAATTTGTTCAGATAGTAACAAACTATTTACATATCCTAAAAGGAGGAAACTAAACATGAAAAAGTTACTTGCATTACTCTTAGTTGGAGCTATGACACTTTCTTTAGTAGCATGTGGCGGTTCCAGCAAAGAAACAACAACTGAGGAACCTGCAGCAGCAGAAGAACCTGCAGCAGCAGAGGAGCCTGCAGCAGCAGAAGAACCTGCAGCAGCAGAGGAAGCTATCGCAGGAGACATTACCTTATGGACATATCCTGTAGGTAAATTTGGTGATTCCGCAACTGTTGATGGAATCGTTGCAGCGTTCAATGAAGTGTATCCTGATGTTAACGTTACAGTAGAATATCTGGATTATCAGTCAGGTGATGATCAGGTTACAGCAGCGATTGAAGCTGGTACAACTCCTGATTTGGTTCTTGAAGGACCTGAACGTCTGGTAGCTAACTGGGGCGCTAAAGGAAAGATGGTTGACATCAGCGATCTTTGGGATGCAGACGCAACTGCTGACATCACAGCAAACAGCGCAGCTGTAGAATCAGCCTGCAAATCCCCCGATGGTGCTTACTATGAATATCCTTTATGTATGACAACTCATACAATGGCTATCAACAAGGAATTATTCGAAGCAGCAGACGCTATGCAGTACATTAACGAAGATCGTACATGGACTGTAGAAAACTTTGAAAAAGCTTTACAGGCATTAAAAGACAGCGGCGTAGAAACAACTGGTGTTGTTTACTGCGGTGGTCAGGGTGGTGACCAGGGTACTCGTGCACTGGCAATGAACCTTTACAATGCAAAATGGACAGATGCAGCTCATACAACATGGACTATGAACAGTGCAGAAGGTGTTAAGGGCTTACAGCAGTTAGTTGATTGGGTAGACGCTGGTTTATTAAGCGCTGATGCTGGTATCGTAGCATCTGATGAACTTCAGTTATTCGCTAATAAGACAACAGCTATGTCCTTCTGCTGGAATGCAGCTAACCAGGCAACATATGCAGCACAGGTAGATTTCACACCTTATCCTGTAGCATTCCCTTCAGAAGATGGTGTACCTGAATTATGTGGTGGTATCTGGGGATTCGGTATCTTCGATAACGGAGATGCAGCTAAGATTGCAGCAGCTAAAGCATTCATCAAATTCGTGTGTGACGATCCTGTACAGGGTCCCGCAAGCGTTGCAGCTACAGGCTTCTTCCCTGTTCGTGCTTCCTTTGGTAACATCTACGCAGGAACAGAAGATGAAGAAAGAATGACTGTATTTGCTGGATTCGCACAGTGGTTAGGTGATTACTACAACGTAACACTTGGATGGGCTGAACAGAGAACAGCTTGGTGGAATTTACTCCAGCAGATCTTTAATGGTGATGACGTACAGACAGCAGCTGACGCTTATGTAGAAACATGTAAGGCAGCAACTGAAGCAGCATCAGCAAATTAATTCTTTTGAATTTAATGAGCACCTGCCTCGTGAAGGTGGGTGCTCTTTTTCAATCGAGTAGTGAAATACAGGAAGGACAGTCGTTATGAGCAAAATCAATAATGTGCCGGCGAGAAGTAAAGCATTAGTCAGACGAGAAACACGTTCTGCATATCTTTTCCTTCTTCCCGCTTTGGTTTTCTTTATAGGGTTTGTAATTATTCCCATGGTTTTATGTCTGGTAACCAGTTTCTTTAACTATACCATGGGTGATTTTACCTTTATTGGCTTTGGAAATTACATAAAAATGTTCCAGGATGAAATTTTCCGGATTGCTTTAAAAAATACGATTTTAATTGTAGTTGTAGCAGTTCCTACTGTTACGGCGTTCTCTCTTTGGGTAGGTGCATCAATTTATAAAATGCATGCTGTTACCAGATCCTTTTTCCGCTGCATTTTCTATTTGCCCGTGGTTACCGGTTCCGTGGCAGTTTCTGTAGTGTGGAAATGGATGTTTAATAAATATACTGGATTATTTAATACTGTATTAATGGGTACCGGTATTTTGGATGAAAAAATCAGTTGGTTGGGAGATGAACGATTTGCATTATGGTGTATCATCATTATCCTGTTTACCACTTCAATTGGACAGCCAATTGTACTTTATGTGGCAGCACTTGGAAATGTAGATCCATCTCAGATTGAAGCGGCAGAAGTAGACGGTGCTACCAAACTGCAGACTTTCTGGAAAATCAAATGGCCTTCTATCATGCCAACAACTTTATACATAGTAATTATTACAACTATCAACTCTTTCCAGTGTTATGCGTTGATTCAGTTGTTGACAAGCGGTGGGCCGAACCACTCAACAGAAACTATCATGTACTATATTTACTATCAGGCATTTAAGTTGAATCAGTATGGATATGGTAATGCAATGGGTATCTTCCTTGCTATTATCATTGCAATTTTCTCAGCAATTCAGCTTAAGGCTGGACAGTCTAACGATTAGAAAGGAGGAGATGTATCGTGAATGGAAAATTAAAAGCAAAAAAACCTTATGACATCTTCGTCCTGGTTGTTATGTTTATTCTTGCAGTTTTATTTGCATTTCCATTGTACTGGATTATTACAGGTTCCTTTAAGGATGCTGCTGCAATCAATGCAGTGCAGCCGGAATGGTTTCCTCATAATCCTACTATGGATAACTATGTAAGACTAATGGCAAAGCCGGCATTCAGATGGCTGTTTAATGCAGTATTTATTTCAGTTATGTCTATGGCACTGACCTGTATTACTGCAGCAATGGCAGGTTATGCATTAGCAAAGAAGAGATTTGTTGGACAAAAAACATTATTTACCTTACTGATTTGTGCAATGGCACTGCCAAAGCAGGTTGTATTAGTACCTCTGTTAAAGGAAATGTCATTTTTAGGTCTGCATGATAATATGTGGGCAGTTATTCTTCCTACAGTAGGATGGCCTTTTGGTATTTTCCTTTTGAAACAGTTTTCAGAGGGAATTCCTACAGAAATGCTGGAAGCAGTAAGAATTGACGGAGCAGGAGAAGTTCAGACATTTACAACCATTGTACTGCCTATGATTAAGCCGGGTATTGGAGCCTTAGCAATCTTTACCTTTATCAGCACATGGAATGATTATTTCCTGCAGTTAATCATGTTGAACTCCAGCAAGGTATTGACAATTTCCCTTGGTATTGCCAAGTTACAGGCAGAAATGTCAAATGACTTTGGACTTATTATGGCAGGGGCAGCACTTGGTGCAATTCCTATTGTTGCAATCTTCCTGATGTTCCAGAAATACTTTACACAGGGTATTACCATGGGTGCAGTAAAAGGTTAATGAAGAAAGGAAGTCTGGTAAAAATGGACATGAAGAAATATCAGGGTGTATTCCCTGCATTATATGCTTGTTATGATGATAACGGAGAGGTTTCTTCCGAAAGAGTGAAGGCATTTACTCAATATTTAATTGACAAAGGTGTTACCGGTCTTTATGTAGGTGGATCTTCAGGAGAATGTATTTATCAGAGTGTTGAAGACAGAAAAAAGACGCTTGAAGCAGTTATGGAGGTTGCAAAGGGCAAAATTGTTATTATTGCACATGTTGCCTGCAATAACACGAAAGACAGCCAGGAGCTTGCAGCTCATGCAGAAAGTCTTGGTGTAGATGCTATCGCATCCATTCCACCTATTTATTTCCATTTACCGGAACATGCAATTGCAAAGTATTGGAATGATATTTCAGCAGCAGCTCCAAATACGGATTTTATCATTTATAATATCCCGCAGCTGGCAGGTGTGGCATTGACAATCAGTCTGCTTCGTGAAATGAAAAAGAATCCAAGAGTGATTGGGGTTAAGAATTCTTCTATGCCGGTGCAGGATATTCAGATGTTTAAGGATGAAGATGTGATAGTCTTTAACGGTCCTGATGAACAATTCCTGTCAGGTCTTGCAGCAGGTGCAATTGGAGGAATTGGTGGTACTTATGCCGCAATGCCGGAATTATTCCTGAAGGTAAGAGCGCTTTTCCTGGAAGGGAAGATGGAAGAGGCAAGAGTTATTCAGAATGATATATGCAGAATTATATATAAACTCTGCTCAGGACATGGAAATATGTATGCAGTCATTAAAGAAGTAATCCGCATACAGGGAGGTCCGGACATAGGTGGCGTAAAAGCACCACTGGCTAATCTGATTGAAAGTGATAAAGAAGTTTGCAAAGAAGCGGCAGATATGATTGCAGAAGCGATTAATAAGTATTGCTGATCTTTGAAAAAGTAACTGAAAAAGGCATGGCTATTCCATGCCTTTTTCGGTCAATAAGGAAAAGGGGAAAAACATATAAATGTCACAGGCATCTAGTTTATTATTGGATATACAGTTATCTTATAATCAATTTACCAAAACAGAGAAAAAAATTGCAGATTTTGTAATCAATAACGGCGATCAGGTATTGTTTATGTCCATAACTGATTTGGCAGATGCTTGTCAGGTGGCAGATGCAAGTGTACATCGATTCTGCCGAACAATGGGATTGAAGGGGTATCAGGAATTTAAGATGAAGCTTTCCCTGGGGATGATACCAGATGAAAATGTAGCCAGGGAGAGTGATGCAGGAAATTTGCAGTCAAACTCTAAAGAATCTGATTTTGACCAAATTCTGCAAATCCATATCAGTGCACTGAAAGAAACGCATATGCTGCTTCAGAAGGATGAAGTGGAAAAAACGGTAGCAATGATGGAAGAGGCAGATAACATTTATTTCTTTGGAATTGGCGATTCTCTTTTAACTGCACAGGAGGCAAGAAATAAATTCCTTAGAATTACGAACAAGGTCAGATGCCTTGCAGATCCTCATATGCAGGCAATGGCGGCATCGATGGTAGGACATAAGGATATTATTTTTATTATTTCTTACTCTGGTGCAACAAAAGATAATGTTTATGTTGCCAAGATTGCCAAAGAGTCGGGAGCTAAAGTTGTAGGGATTTCCAGATTTTTGAAATCCCCATTAACGGCTTATACAGATACGCTGCTTCTTTGTGGTTCAAATGAAGGACCACTGGATGGAGGTTCCATGGGAGCAAAGCTAAGCCAGCTATATATCATTGATGTATTATTTCAGGAATATTATAGAAGAAACAGGGGAGTTTCAGTAGAAAATAATAGAAGAACTTCACATGCAGTTGTTGACAAATTGTTTTAGTCTACTTGCAAATGAGGAGGTATAAAAATGGATATGTATACGCAGAATAACCAGGAAATAAGTCCTAAAAGAGGAAAAGAAAAGAATTTGTTGAAGAGATTAAAGCGTGAGACAAAAACTGTTAGAGGGGCGAAACCTGAAAAGGAAAGAAAATCCAAAAAGGTGTCAAAGCCACAAAAGGAAGAAAAGTCTCAGAAGGAAAAACAACCAAGAAAGAAATTTGTGTTTAATGTAAGTATTAAACTGCAGTTAATCGTTGGTTTTCTTATTCCAATTCTTTTTGTGATTCTGGTAGGAATCGTATCTTATAAAAAGGCAGAGTCAGGTATGATTGCAAATTATGAGGTTTCTGCACAGAATACGATAGAAACTCAGATGGAATATCTGGATTTTGGTTTATCTCTGATTCATGCAGATGCAGTACAGATAAAGCTTGACTCAGAACTTCAGAGCCTGGTTGGAGGAACTTATGCAAATGATAAATCTAAATCAACTTCTGTTCGTAATAAGGCAATGTCAACCATTAATGTAAAGGCTACTTTGAATGGATTTATTGACAGTATGTATATTATTCCGAAAGCCAATAACACAGTCATGACCACTGTGTCCGGTCATAAGGAACAGGCGGGATTTTATGAAGATTGGGTTACAACGGAAGAAGGGAAAGCAGTTATAAGAGGTGAGGCAGACTGGGTGGGAAGGCATCCGGAGATAGATGCACTAATCGGATATGATGAAGACAGATACATTCTTTCCTATGTAACAGCATTTTCAACTAATTGTGCAGCTGTGGTTGTGGATATCAGCCAGAAAGCAATTAAGGAAAGCCTGCATTCTATTGATGTGACAGACGGTGCAATTATTGGTTTTGTTACTGCAGATGGACGGGAAATTATTGTTAAAGAGGATACAAATGAAACAGAAATTGCATTCTTTGAGCAGGATTTCTTCCAGAATTCCAAAGCAAGTGAAGAAAAAACTGGTACAGAATACATAACCTATGAAGGTAAACCGTATTTGTTCTCTTATTCTAAGAGTGATGAAACTGGTGCATTGTTGGTTTACATGGTTCCTGAGACAAAGGTAATATCTTCAGCAAGGGAAATCAGAAGTATCACAATTATTCTTGTAATTGTTGCATGTATTATCGCCTTTTTGATAGGTACAGCTATTTCCCTGAATATCAGCATCAGTATGAATAGCATTATTAAACGCCTGAAGAAGGTTGCTGAAGGTGACTTGACGGTTCAGATGAAGACAAAAGGAAAAAGCGAATTCAGTATGTTGAACCGGAATATTGCAGAAGTGATCGGTAATACCCGAAAACTTATTCAGGATGTGGAAGAAATTGTTACGATGGTAAATGATGCAGCTGTCAGTGTGGAACAGGTGTCTCATGAAATGGAGAATTCATCCAATGGAATCATTAATGCACTTGAAGAAATTGACCTGGGAGTAACCCAACAGGCAGGAGACGCACAGCAATGTCTGATGCGTATGGATGAGTTATCACAGACCATTGAGCATATCAGCGGAGAAATGGAAGAAACTACAAAGAATTCAGAAAATACCAAGCAGGTAGTAACCAGAAGCATAGGCACAATGGAAGTCCTCTCAAGCCAGACTAAGGACACCATCGCAATTACTTCACAGGTAAGAGAAGACATCAGGGCGCTGGAAAAGAAGTCCGCAGAGATTAGAGGATTCGTAGATGTGATTTCTGAAATGGCATCGCAGACTAACTTACTTTCACTGAATGCTTCTATTGAAGCCGCCAGAGCTGGTGAAGCCGGAAGGGGCTTTGCGGTAGTAGCCGAAGAAATCCGCAAGCTGGCAGATGGTTCTCATCAGGCAGCAAGTGAAATTAATAAGGTTGTAGAAACAATCGAAAAGCAGACACGGGAAACTGTTGATACAGCTGTTAAGGCGGAAGAAATCGTTGTTGAACAGGCAGGAACGGTAAATGAAACCAAGGAAGCCTTTGGAGAAATTTATCAGTCAACAGAAACTATTCTTTCTGATATCAAGGAAATTACCTCCAGTGTGGAGAGTATGGACAGTCAAAGAGGAGGAACATTGGAATCAATTTCCAACATTTCCGCAGTATCGGAGCAGACAGCAGCTTCTTCTAATGCAGTTTATAATATTGCGCAAGGTCAGAAGGATGTAGTTGCATCCCTGAAGAATGCCAGTGATGAACTAAAGATTAAGATGAAAGAGCTGAAAGAGGCCGTATCTGTATTTACGATTAATTAAGAATTCAATAAGATTCAATACTGCAGCTGCCATTCTATGGAATATCATAGTGTGGCAGCTGTAAAAAAATGTTGCATTTTTAACTGATATTGTATACAATAGTCATGCGTTAAATATTTAACGTTACAACTAAATAATCTAAGAGAAAGGAATTAAAAGACATGAAAAGAAAAGGATTAAAAAGCCTTCTTCTGGTATTCGTGTTGACGACACTTGCTATTGCACTGAGCGCATGTTCAGGTGATAAGAAAGCAGAGAATTCTTCTCAGATTACCATCGGTATTCCTCAGGATTTAGAGGATAGTCTTGACCCCCACAAGGCAGTGGCGGCAGGAACTAAGGAGGTACTGTTTAACCTGTTTGAAGGACTGGTTAAACCGGCAAGCGATGGTAGTTTTATTCCCGCTGTTGCAAGTGCATACGAGGAGACAGAAGGCGGTAGGATCTACACGTTCACATTACGTGACGGTGTGAAGTTCCACGATGGCAGTATGGTAACGGCGGAGGATGTTAAGTTTTCACTTGATAAGTGCGCCGATGCCAGTGCAGGAGAACCTCTGGTAGCGGCGTTTTCTAATATTGAAAGCATCACTATCGAAGATGAAAAGACAATTGTGGTTACCTTGAAGGAAGCAGACACAGAATTTTTAGCTTACATGACTACAGCAATCATTCCGGCTTCCAATGAGGATCCGGATACCAATCCTATTGGTACAGGTCCCTATAAGTACGTATCAAGATCTCCACAGGAGAATTTTATAGTCGAAAAATTTGATGAGTATTGGGGAGAACCGGCAAACATCGAAAATGTTACATTTAAGATTTGTTCCAATGCAGATTCAATTGTAATGGATCTGGAGGGCGGTTCTATTGACATGTTTGCCAGGGTGACAGCAACCCAGGCAGAGGAATTGTCTGATCAGTTCGATATTCTGGAAGGGACCATGAATTTGGTACAGGCATTGTATTTAAATAATGCAGAGACCCCCTTTGATGATGTGAAAGTACGTCAGGCACTCTGCTATGCAATAGATCCTGCTGAAATTATGTTGATGGTATCAGATGGAAAGGGCACAGAGCTTGGAAGCAGCATGTTTCCTTCATTCTCCAAGTATTACATGGAAGAATTAAATGATACCTATAATCAGGATATAGAAAAGGCGAAGGAACTACTGAAAGAAGCCGGGTATGAGGATGGATTTTCCTTTACAATTACGGTTCCTTCCAATTACCAGCCTCACATTGATACGGCACAAGTACTGGTAGAAGAGTTTAAGGCAATCGGTGTGGATGCAGAGATCCAGCTGATTGAATGGGACAGCTGGTTAAGCGATGTATACCAGAACAGACAGTTCCAGTCAACAGTAGTTGGAGTGGATGCTTCTAACTTGACAGCAGCGGCTATGCTACAGAGATTTACATCGGATTCAAGCAAAAACTTTATCAATTTCAGCAATGAAGATTATGATGTAGCGTTTGATAAAGCGATTTCCAGTACTGATGATAAAGAAAAGACAGAATATTATAAAGAATGTGAACGCATTCTTTCTGAGGATGCGGCAAATGTATATATTCAGGATCTTCCTGAATTTGTTGCACTCAATAAAAAGTACACAGGATATGAATTCTATCCTTTATATGTACAGGATATTGCCAAACTGAAACTGGCAGAATAAATTGAAATTATAAAATTCACTTTTATGAAGTGCAGGAGGACAAAGAGATGAAGTATGTAGGCAAAAAGCTGTTGACAATGATTTTGACACTATTTGCAGTGACTCTCTTTGTCTTTCTTGCGTTTCATGTAATTTCAGGTGATCCGGCAACCTCTATGTTGGGGACAGAAGCAACCCCTGCCAGAATTTCAGCTCTTCGGGAAGAGTTAGGGTTAAATGATCCAGTATTGGTACAATATGGCCGATGGGCGGTTAATTTTCTTAAAG
Source organism: uncultured Lachnospiraceae bacterium (assembly GCA_945868485.1). Classification (GTDB taxonomy): domain Bacteria; phylum Bacillota; class Clostridia; order Lachnospirales; family Lachnospiraceae; genus Suilimivivens. Next base: position 12,000 of record CAMBLS010000048.1, read on the forward strand.
GGGACATGGGAACCTCATACAGCTATCGAATGCCGGTAGGGGATATGGTATCAGATAAGATACCTGTTACAATGACGTTGACAATTCTTGCCTTTTTCATGATGGTGATCATAGCGATTCCACTTGGAATCTATACAGCCAGACATGCGGGAGGTGTTGTAGATAGAACCATTTATATTATCAATCAGGTAATCATGGCGGTTCCTCCATTTTTTTCAGGAATATTGATTACGCTGTTATTTGGACGCATATTTAAGCTTTTCACGCCAGGAGCATATGTATCCTATGAAAAAGATTTTCTGGGATTTGTAGGTTATCTGCTTTTTCCGGCGCTTGCCATCGCACTGCCCAAGGCTGCCATGGCGGTTAAGCTTCTTCGAAGCTCCGTGATTGGAGAGTCTAAGCTGGACTACGTAAGGACGGCTTACAGCAGGGGGAATCGAACTAGGGATGTGCTTTACCTTCATGTATTGAAAAATGCACTGATACCGGTAGTTACATTTTTGGGTATGGCTCTTGCAGATATGATTGCAGGAAGTATTATTATTGAGCAGGTGTTCAGTATTCCGGGGCTGGGCAGAATTCTCCTGACCTCTATTTCCAATAGAGATTACCCGGTAGTATTGGCTGTTATTGTGTGTATTGCAGTGCTTGTGCTTGTAGTGAATATGGTGGTGGATCTGATTTATGGACTGATTGATCCAAGAATTTCGGTGGAATAACATGCATGATAAGAAGAGAAAAAATTACAATTTAATGGTTGGTGGAATCATCACAGGGCTGATGCTGTTTTTTATACTGGTTGGGATATTCTACACGCCCTATGATCCCAATGGAATGGATGCAACTGCCAAGTTTGCAGGAATTTCCTTTAAACATCCTATGGGGTGCGATAATTTCGGAAGAGATGTTTTAAGCCGTGTTATGAAGGGGGCGGGAACCACACTTGGAGTTGCTGCAGGTACAGTATTTATCGGAACCTTCTTTGGGGTAATTGTGGGGGCAGTAACAGGATATTTTGGCGGCATTTTGGATGAAATTCTGATGCGGGTTAACGATGCTATTTTTGCATTTCCCAGCATTTTACTTGCTCTTGTATTTATCAGCCTTTTGGGAAGCGGAACCTATCAGGTAGTGATTGCCCTGGGGATTGCGTTTATCCCCAGCTTTGCCAGAATTGTGAGAAGTGAATTTATCAAATATAAGAATATGGATTATATTAAGAATGCAAGACTGCAGGGAGCATGGCATTTGAGAATCATGTTTGTTCATATCCTGCCCAATACATTTACGGTGCTTATGTCTGCTATCATGATAGGATTTAACAATGCAGTGCTGGCAGAAGCAGGAATGAGCTTTCTTGGGATTGGTGTTCAGCCGCCACAGGCCAGCCTTGGCAGAATGCTTTCGGAAGCACAAAGCTACCTGTTCCGTGCACCTGCGTATGCTATTTTCCCGGGAGTGGTAATTATATTAATGGTATTGGGTTTTAGTCTTTTAGGAGATGCATTAAAAAGAGAAGAGTAAGGGCATGAGATAAGAATGGAAAAAGAACTTTTATTGCAGGTAAAAGATTTGAATATAGAGTTTCACGATCATCTGATACCCGAAACGGTAGTCTATGATTTTGACTTGGAGCTACGGGAAGGGGAAATTGTAGGTCTGGTAGGAGAGTCTGGATCGGGCAAGTCCATGAGTGCCCTTGCCATTGCGGGTCTGTTAAGTCGTCGTGATATGAAAAAGAGAGGCCAGATTTTATTTGAAGGCAGAGATTTACTTTCCTGTGAGAGAGATGTACTGCGCAAAATTCAGGGAAATGAGATTGGGATTATTTTTCAGGAGCCCATGACTTCTTTAAATCCGGTAAGGCGGATTGGATGGCAGGTGGAGGAAGCTTTGCGTATTCATACGGATTTCAGTAAAGAAGAACGCTATCAGAGGGCTATAGAGATGTTACAAAGTGTGGAGCTTGAAGATGCAGAACGGATTTACCGTCAGTATCCTCATGAGCTTTCAGGAGGAATGCGGCAGAGAGTAATGATTGCAGCCGCCATGATATGTAATCCGAAAATACTGATTGCGGATGAACCTACTACAGCACTGGATGTAACCATACAGGCGCAGATTGTAGAACTTTTGAAAAAAATGAACAGAGAGAAGAAGACCTCCATTCTTTTTATTTCTCATGATTTGAGTCTGGTCAGGCAGCTCTGTCAAAGAGTTATGGTCATGCAGGGGGGCTATGTTGTGGAAACGGGATCGGTGCAGGAAATTTTTGATGTGCCCAAGATGGAATATACTAAGAAGCTGATTGCAGCAATTCCCAAGGTGGTCAGAAAAAGTAATTGATAAGAGTTAGCGTAAAGGATTTGAATTTGAGGAATAAGTGATGCCGGAAAATAAAGATATTCTTGTTGTCAATGGAGTAAATGTATCTTATAGAGACAACAGGAGGGGGATTTTTTCAAAAAATAATCAAATACATGTACTTAAGGATGTTTCCTTTTCTATGAGGAAAGGAGAAATTCTTGGTCTGGTAGGGGAGAGCGGAAGCGGAAAATCTACTCTTGCCAGGGCAATTTTAGGATTGATCCCATATGAGGGAGAAATCAGGCAGGATTCTGCGTATCCGCAGATGGTATTTCAGGACCCTTATGGTTCCTTGAATCCAGCAAAAAAGATTGGATGGATACTGGAGGAGCCTTTGCGATTAAAGGGAGGTCTGGATGCAGGGGAGCGCAGACAGAAGGTTTATCAGATGCTTGATATGGTAGGGTTGGATGAAAAGCTGGCAGAAAGATATCCTAATCAGCTTTCCGGTGGACAGAGACAGCGAATTTGTATTGCTGTGGCACTGATGCA
>CAMBLS010000049.1 GCA_945868485.1 uncultured Lachnospiraceae bacterium
AGAACCATCAAACATTACTGAAGAGAAACCAGCTTCGATACATTTGTAGCAGTGATCGTAGCTACCATGATCTAAGTGAAGAGCTACGGGAACTGTAATGTTCTGATCTTTGATAAGACCATTAACCATACCAACTACTACATCATATCCACCCATGTATTTACCTGCACCTTCGGATACACCAAGGATTACAGGTGAGTTGTTCTCCTGTGCTGTTAACAGGATAGCCTTAGTCCATTCAAGGTTGTTAATGTTGAACTGACCAACTGCATAGTGACCTGCTTTTGCCTTTTGAAGCATTTCTGTTGCTGAAACTAACATTTTATTTACCTCCGTTAAATTAATAACATTCTAATCGCCTTTTATTATAACCCATTCCCCTTAAAAAGGAAACAGTAATTAAAAAAATTATGTATCTTTAGGAACACGAATTTGCAAGGCCCGCATTTGATTATGTATTTCCACTTCCCTGTGTTTGCCGCCAAACTCACCATCAAGTGTCCATGCCACTTCTACCTCAGAAATAAACCTGATGGATTTACTCTTAAAACAGTACATACAGTCGGTATTGATATTTCTGTTGATTAATGCTGCCATGATGAGATTCAATTCTACCGGGTTAGAAGGCTTCTTAATTAAAGTCACTTCAAATTCACCATCGTCCAGCTGCACATATTTCCCTGTAATACGCTTAAATCCCCCAACAGAAGTAGAATTGGTAATCATACCAAATAAAAATTCCCCTTCTGTCACAAGCTCCTCACTTTCTATCTTCATTTTATAAGCTTTAACACCGGATATCCTTCGCATTCCTTCCAATATATATGCCATATGCCCCAGCACATTCTTTACATCCTGAGGGGTTTCATAGGAAACCTCAGTAAACAATCCGAAAGCTGCAATATAAACAAACGTATCCTTATTAAAAACTCCGATATCACATCCGAAAGTTTTGCCATCTACGATTACCTGTGCGGCATGAAGCATCTTTTTGGGAATATGAAGACTATTTGCAAAATCATTAGTGCTTCCTGCCGGTACATATCCAATGGGAATTCTTTTCTCACACTGCATCATTCCTGTTACCACTTCATCCAGAGTACCATCCCCTCCGCTGCAGGCAATAATATCATAATAGCCCAATTTTCTCTCTCTGACAGCCGCTAATCCGTCTCCTTTCGCCTGGGTAGGGTAAGCGGTAACCTCATAACCTGCTTTTGTAAAAATATCAATTATGTCAAGCAAATTGCTTCTGATTTTCTCTTTTCCTGCTCTTGGGTTATAGATGAAAAGCATCTTTTTCTTTTCCATCGCAACTCTCCCTGAATTTTAAAAAAGAGCAAAGCCCGGCTCTGCTCTCATGTCTTTCTAGATTTTTAGTTTACTGTTCTTTTCCGCTTAAATAGCTTTCGATATCCTGTATTGCTGCTTCTTCATCTGCTCCATCAGCAATTACTTTTAAGGATTCGCCACTGCCCAATGACAGACTCATCATACCCATGATGCTTTTTGCATTCACCTTTTTTCCATCAGCTTCAATATAAACGGAACTCTCATGCTGACTTGCAACCTGCACCAGCATTGCTATTGGTCTCGCCTGCAACCCTTCCGTTAATTGAACCTTAATAGACTTTTCCATCATAATAATTCTCCTCCTTTATGTCTTGAGCTTTTCAGCCAATTCACTCAGCTTTCTCAATCTATGATTTACACCGGATTTCCCTACCGGTGGATTAAGGTATCCCCCTAATTCCTGAAGAGAACTTTCAGGATGTTCCAATCTGATTTCTGCCATCTCCCTTAATGAGTCTGGCAGATTTGATAACCCATAATGATTTTGTAAAAGGTGAATATCTTCAATTTGTTTACTGGCGGCATTAACAGTCTTTGTAATATTGGCCGCTTCACAATTCACCTGTCTGTTGATAGAATTTCTTACTTCTTTTTCCACCCTCAGATTCTCAAGTGTCATTAAAGATAAATGTGCACCCATTACATTCAGAAGGTCTACATTCCCCGAACCGTCCTTAAGATATACCACATAATTTTTCTTACGCCTGAAAATTTTTGCTTATATTCCTAAGCTACTAATTACCTGCTGTATTTGTAATGCATGTGCCTCATACTCGCATACGAATTCAAGGTGATATCCTTTGTGCGGATCACTCATAGAACCAATACACAAAAAGGCACCTCTAAGAAAAGCCCGCTTGCAACAGCTATTTTTAATAAGGAGAGCGTTTACCGCCTCCGAAAGCTGATGCAGGCATCCGCCTTCATCCAAGACTTTAACCGCCTGTAGCAATTTTTCCACATTAACATTAATAATAAATGTTTTCCTAAGTAATGTAAAGTATTTTCTGCTAACCAGTGGATTTTCGGAAATAATTGTAATCTCTTCCTGTCTTGATTCGCCTATGCTGACTCTGCATCCCAAATGTATGATAGCAGCCAACTCAGCCAATTGACAATGTCTCGAATTAGGAAGCACCTTCTCCAATTCTTCCTTTACATCTGATGAAAATGACATATCACTATCCTTCTACCCATTACACCGGCTGACTACACCATACCCTGTCCAACATCCCTGTGCACAATTTTAATTCCATACTCGCCTTTGCCTTTCATACGCTCGTACAATTTATTGGCCAATGTTACACTCCTGTGCTTTCCTCCTGTACATCCAATTGCAACCACAAGCTGATATTTTCCCTCTTTCACGTAATTGGGAATGAGAAAACCTATCATATCTGTCAGCTTATCAATGAATATATGTGCCTCAGGAAATCCCATCACATAGTCCTGAACCTCCTGCTCATTTCCTGTTTTGTGCTTTAATTCATCGATATAATATGGATTCGGCAAAAACCTTACGTCAAACACAAGATCAGCATCTGCCGGAATACCATATTTGAAACCAAAAGACAAAACCGTTATCATCAGGCTGTTGTACTCTTTATTCTGTACGAAAATTCTGTCTATTTCTTCCTTCAACTCTCTGGTTAACAGATTTGAGCTGTCAATCACATAATCCGATTTTTCCCTGATATTGCTTAAAATTCTTCTCTCTCTGTTAATACCATCCTCTATTCTGCCACCCTGAGAAAGGGGATGTACTCTTCTGGTTTCTTTATAGCGTTTTAATAAAGTTCGGTTGTTTGCTTCCATAAAAAGGATTTCAAACACATAACCGTTTTCTTTCAGCTTTTCGAGTATTTTTTCTACATCCTCAAATGCCTGGTCTGCACGTACATCCAGTCCCAGCGCAACCTTTGTTACTTCTCCACCCGGCGTTGCAATCAGTTCTACAAACTTTTCAATCAAGAGAACCGGAAGATTGTCTACGCAATAAAATCCTGCATCTTCCAGCATTCTTAGAGCCGTACTCTTTCCACCGCCGCTCATGCCTGTCACAATTACAAAACGCATGCTGTTCCTCCTTAGAAATCACCTAGAAAAATCACTTCTGTCTCCAGCATGACCTCAAATTTATCCTTTACTTTTTCCTGTACTTCCCGAATCACTTCCGCAACATCCGCAGCAGATGCTCTTCCCGTATTAACCACAAATCCGCAGTGTTTCTCAGACACTCTTGCACCACCAATGGAATATCCCCGAAGTCCTGCGTCCATAATCAACTTTCCAGCAAAATAACCCTCCGGTCTTTTAAAGGTGCTTCCGGCACTGGCATATTCAAGGGGCTGTTTTTCCTTTCTTTGCCTTGCCAGCTCCTCCATTTTGACAGCAATTATTTCCTGATCTCCATGTTGAAGATTTAAAATGGCCTCTAGAACAATAAATGGTCTGTCTTTAATGATACTGGTTCGGTATCCAAACTCCATCTCTTCTCCTCGAATCTCAAGAATTTCTCCGTTCTCATTCATGACTTTTACCAGCTCGATAACCTGTTTCATCTCACCGCCATATGCCCCTGCATTCATGACAACACTGCCGCCCAATGTCCCCGGAATTCCTGAAGCAAATTCAAGGCCTGTCAGTCCATTCTCCTGTGCATATTTTGCAAGTTGAGAAAGAAGCACACCTGCGCCTGCACTTATGTGAGTATCTTCTACATGGATTCCATTCATTTTACTTCCAATCTGTAAAATAACTCCGTTATATCCCTTATCTCCTACCAAAAGATTACTCCCATTTCCCAAAATGAAATAAGGAACCTCCACTTCTCGCAAATAGGGCATCAAAGCCGCAAGCTGTCCGGCTTCACTAATGCGCACGAAACAGCTTGCTTCTCCACCCACCCGAAAAGTGGTATGTTTACTCATAGGCTCATTTAAAAGAATATCTTCCTCTGGCACATGAGCATTTATGAATTCATAAATTGCTGAACTGATCACTTCCACTTCTATTTTTCACCTGCTGTTCTATTATTTTTTCAAATCCATCACCAGCTTGGCAGCACCATAAATACCTGCATCGTTTCCAAGTGTTGCAAGGGCAAACTTTACATCCCTGCTGCCCTGGAAAACATTTTTCTCATAGTACGGTTTGATATAATCAAGCAGAATCTCTCCGGCTTTAGAAACACCACCGCCGATTACAATTGCCTCAGGATTAACAACAGTGGCAATCACTGCAAGTGCATTACCTAAATATTTTCCAAACTCTTCTGCCACTTCCAAAGCAAGCTCATCCTTTTCTTTCACAGCATCAAAAACAGTCTTTGCTGAAACCTCTCCCTGTCTCAAGACACTCTGTTTATCACTTTCTGCCAGTCTCTTATTTGCAAGTCTCGTAATTCCGGTAGCTGAAGAATATTGCTCCAAACACCCTCTATTGCCACATCCGCAAGTTTCTGTTTCTCCATCCTGTACGTGAATATGACCAATTTCTCCACCTGCACCGGTAGAACCTGTCAATATCTTTCCGTCAATGATGATGCCTCCGCCTACACCTGTTCCTAATGTTACCAGAATCAGATTGCGACTTCCCTGACCGCCGCCCTTCCACATTTCACCAAGCGCTGCCACGTTGGCATCATTGCCTGCCATCACAGGCAGATGAATAAGGTCTTCTAGGGTATTTTTAATGCTTAATGTTCCCCATCCCAAATTTACTGCTTTGTGTACCACACCCTCACCGTCAATTGGTCCGGGAGCACCTACCCCTGCACCTGCAATATCCTCTATTGCTATCTGCTTCTCACTGATTTTACTTTTAATGCTGTCTGCAACATCCGGAAGAATATGACTGCCTTCCTCTTCTGTTCTGGTAGGAATTTCCCATTTATCCAAAAGATTTCCTTCCGTATCAAACAAACCAAGCTTTACTGTTGTACCTCCGATGTCTACCCCAAAAACGTATTGACTCATAAAAAGTCCCCTCTCTTTATCTTTATTTTTGTTTTTCTAATTTATTCATCTTTCTTAAAAATTAATTCTCATCCTCATCTTCATCCCGTCTTCTTGAAAGAGATTCCTGCACTCTTCTATAAAGCTCCTGTGCTGCATTGTAACCCATCTTCTTCTGACGGTGATTGATAGCAGCCGATTCACAGATAATGGCAAGATTGCGTCCCGGACGAATAGGGATATTATGACATACAACTTTATTGCCCAGATACTCCGTATACTCCTCTTCAAGTCCAAGTCTGTCATATTCCTTTTCCTTGTCCCAATCTTCCAGGCGAATAACCAGATCAATGTTCTGAGTATCCTTGACACTGGATACACCAAACAGGGTCTTCACATCTACGATACCAATGCCCCGGAGTTCAATAAAGTGCTTGGTGATATCCGGCGCAGAACCTACCAGCGTATCATCACTGACCTTACGTATTTCAACAGCATCATCTGTTACAAGTCGATGACCTCTCTTAATCAACTCAAGTGCCGCCTCAGATTTACCGATACCGCTCTCGCCTGTAATCAGAACACCTTCGCCAAAAACATCTACTAAAACGCCATGAACGGAAATGCAGGGAGCCAGCATAACATTCAGCCATCTGATGATTTCAGCCATAAAAGCAGAGGTTGCCTTCTTCGTCATCAAAATCGGAACCTTATGCTCCAATGCTGTTTTCAGAAAGATTTCATCCGGCTGTAACTCACGGCAGAAAACAATTGCCGGAATTTCACAGGAAAGAAGCCTTTGATAAATTTCTTTTTTCCTTGCTTCCGGTAATCCTTCCATATAAGTATACTCTACAAACCCGATAATCTGTAATCTTGTAGCTTCAAAATGTTCAAAATAACCTGCCATCTGAAGTGCTGGTCTGTTAATATCGGGCTGCGTAATTTTAATTTTGGAAATATCCAACTCAGGGGTCAGATTTTCCAGTTTCATTTTTTCAATAATCTGTTCCAGTTTTACGTGTGCCATACCCTGCTCCTTTTGTCCAAAATGACATTACTTTCTTTTGCGCTCATTATATCATAGAAAATTCACAAGCTCAACCTTCCCCAGAATGGAAAAAATCATAAATCCCTCTGGCAACAGACTCAGGAATTTCATCCACCCCTGCAAGTGTCTCAACATCTGCATTCTTTACTTCATCTATGGATTTGAAGCGGCGCATCAAAGCCTTTCTTCGTGATGGTCCCACTCCCGGAATTTCATCAAGAACCGACTTTACCTGTGCTTTGGAACGCAGTGATCGATGATACTCTATCGCAAAACGATGGGCTTCATCCTGAATTCTTGTAATTAATTTGAAGCCCTCGCTGTTTCTGTCAATGGCTATCTCTTCATTATTATAATATAAACCTCTGGTATTATGATTGTCATCCTTAACCATACCACAGACAGGAATGCTTAAATGCAATTCATCCAATACCTGAAGCGCAATATTAACCTGACCCTTTCCACCGTCCATCATAAGCAAATCCGGAAATTTGGTAAAACTTCCAAATTCCTTTTCAAGCTCCTTATCCTCCAGTTCCTTCTGTTCTTCTATTCCATGCATAAATCGTCTGGTAAGAACCTCCTTCATACAGGCATAATCGTCCGGTCCTGAAACCGTCTTAATTCGAAACTTCCTGTAATCACTTCGCTTGGGTTTCCCCTTCTCATAAACAATCATAGAACCAACATTGGCAAAACCGCTGATATTAGAAATATCAAAAGCCTCCATTCTGCTCACATCAGAAAGCCCCAAAAGACCTGCAATCTCCTTTACGGCACCAATCGTCCTTCCTTCTTCTCTTCGAATACGTTCCTTATCCTGAGTAAGCACCAACATGGCATTCTTCGCCGCAAGTTCTACCAGCTTCTCCTTGGAGCCAATCTTGGGAACCTTAATATAGACTCTGCCACCCCGCCTTCCGCTCAACCATTGTTCAATGATTTCCACATCCTCAATTTCCTCCTGCAACATCAGCTCTCTTGGGATAAAAGGCGTCCCTGAGTAAAACTGTTTCACAAAATCAAGAAGAATCTGGGCCCTGGGAGTTCCCGACACATGTGTCATATAAAAGTGCTCTCTTCCGATCAGCTTGCCACCCCGCACAAAAAAGACTTGAACCACCGCATCCTTGTCATCTACTGCCAGCGCAATAATATCTTTATCCTCACCGTCACTGTCTGTAATCTTCTGCTTGGAAGCAATCTGCTTCACACTGTTATACAAATCCCGATAGCGAATTGCATCCTCAAATTCCAGATTTTCCGATGCTTCCTGCATCTTTCGTGACAATTCCTTTAATGTATCCTGATAGCTTCCATTTAGAAAATCCAACGCCTTTTTGACCTGCTGCTGATACTCCTCCTTCGTTATATTTCCCTGACAGGGTGCCATGCACTGTTTAATATGATAATTCAAACATGCTCTGTCATTCCCACAGTCTCTGGGTAGATTTTTATTACAGGTACGCAGCTGATACAGCTTATTAATCAGATCTATGGTATCCTTTACTGCCGTAGCGCTGGTATAAGGACCAAAATATCTGGATTTGTCTTTTTTCATCTGTCTTGAAAACAATACTCTTGGATATTCCTCCCCCAACGTAACCTTAATGTAAGGATAGGTCTTGTCATCTTTCAGCATGGTATTGTATTTTGGGCTGTGTTCCTTGATCAGATTATTTTCAAGTACCAACGCTTCCAGCTCAGAGTCTGTGACAATGTATTCAAATCGGCTGATCAATGATACCATCTTATCTATCTGCGGTCCTCTGCCAATATTTTTACGAAAATAAGACCTGACACGATTGTGCAGGTTAATCGCCTTTCCCACATAAATAATATTATCCGCCTCGTCGTGCATGATGTAAACGCCCGGACAATTGGGAAGCTTTTTCAGTTCCTCCTGAATATCAAACATTACTTATTTCTCCCAACCATATACAAACAAAGGACATCATTATGATCACTTTTTTGTTTTCGTAATGATGTCCATGCTTTACTGTTCTTTTTTAAAAATCTGAAGAAGCATTGGAAAAACATCCTGTTGATGTTCCTTCTGGTTGACTGCTATTTTCTTCATTTCCCTCTGCAGAGTCGTCCGCCTCTACACATTCTTCACTGCTTTGATTGTCCTGCGCACTGTTCACAATTTCCGATGTGCCCTCAGAACACTTCTCTTCTATCACTTTTTCTTCCGCTACATTGTCCGCAGCTTCTTCCTTGGCTTTCTTCTCCTTATCTTCTTCCTCCGGTTCAGGAATCCCCTTTTCTGCGCGATAGATTTTCATAAATTCCTTACCGCTGATGGTTTCTTTTTCAATCAGATGAGCCGCCAGCTTATCCATCAGTTCTCTGTTGCCGGAAAGCATTTCCTTGGCTTCCTCATAACACTGCTTTAAGGTTTCCATTACCTCTGTATCCACATCTGCTGCGGTGCGGTCACTACAGGTCAACCTTGCGCCGCCACCTAAGTATTCGTTTTCTACTGTGGCAAGCCCCATCAGCCCAAACCGTTTGCTCATACCAAATCGGGTAATCATGTTGGTCACTATGTTTGTAGCCTGCTCAATATCATTGGCAGCCCCTGTGGTTACATTACCGAATACTACTTCCTCCGCTGCCCTGCCGCCTAAGAGGCTTACCAGTCTGTCATGAAGCTCTGCTTCTGTCTGGAGGTACTTCTCTTCCTCCGGCACATGCATAACATACCCCAGAGCTCCCATGGTTCTTGGCACAATGGTAATTTTCTGTACCGGCTCGGAATTCTTCTGAAGTGCGCTGATTAATGCATGACCAACCTCATGATAGGAAACAATCTTGCGTTCCTCTTTACTCATGATGCGGTCTTTCTTTTCTTTACCTACCAAGACTTGTTCTACCGCATCGAACAGGTCCTTCTGTGTCACATATTCTCTGCCATGCTGTACCGCATTAATGGCAGCTTCATTAATCATATTTGCAAGATCTGCACCTACCGCACCGCTGGTAGCAAGTGCAATGGCATCCAAATCCACACTTTCATCTAAATGAACATCCTTGGCATGTACCTTCAGTATTTCTACTCTTCCCTTTAAATCCGGTTTGTCTACAATAATTCTTCTGTCAAAACGACCTGGACGAAGAAGCGCTTTATCCAGAATTTCTGGGCGGTTGGTTGCACCCAGCACCAGAATACCCTTGGAGGTATCAAAACCATCCATCTCGGAAAGCAGCTGGTTTAACGTCTGTTCACGTTCTTCATTGCCTCCACCGTATTTATTGTCACGGCTGCGTCCAATTGCATCTATTTCATCAATGAAGATGATACAAGGTGCATTCTTGGTTGCTTCTTTAAATAAATCTCTTACACGTGAAGCACCTACACCAACATACAATTCTATAAAATCAGAACCGGACAGGGAGAAGAAAGGAACCTTTGCCTCACCTGCTACTGCCTTGGCAAGCAGCGTTTTACCTGTTCCGGGAGGTCCTACCAAAAGTGCGCCCTTTGGAAGTTTCGCACCTATCTTGACATATTTTCCGGGATTATGAAGAAAATCCACTACTTCCTGCAAGGACTCCTTGGCTTCATCCTCACCAGCCACATCCTTAAAGGTAATACCGGTTTCTCTCTGTACATAAACCTTTGCATTACTTTTACCCACTCCCATGGGACCGCCACCCTTGGACATCTTACGGAAAAGGAAGCTTAACAGCACCCACATAAGGAGAAATGGGAATACATAAGAAAGCAGAAAGCTGATAACGGCACTGGTGCCATCTGCAACCTGACCCTTTACCTCCACATTGTGTTCCAACAACCGGTTAGTCAAGGTATCGTCCTCTTCAATCTTACCAGTATAATAGCTTACCGTTGGGCTCATTCCATATAAGTATAAAAGAGGAGACTGGCTTCCCTGCTCTGCCTTAGACTGAATATAAATCCTGTCTGTACTAATGACTACAGACTCTACCTTTCCTTCATCCAGCATCTGAATAAATTCATTATAGGAGATTTCCTGCTCTGAGCTTCCTGTCATCAGCTTCACAAAGGAACTGACTAATAACAATGATATCAGCGCTGCAATAATGAACATGATAATATTTTGTTTTTTGGGATCATTTCCTGAACCGCCCGGACCACCGGGACCTCCATTCCCATTGTTGTTTGAAGGATTACCGTTTCCTCCACGACCTCCGTCGTACTGGTTTAAATTGTTCTCGCTCATTTAATTACTCTTTCCTTTTATGATTGGTTCGCTGGTTAAATCTACCCCCAGCTTCTTAAATGTTCTGATATCTACCTCCGCAAGCATTACCGAGGTGTGCACCTGACACCCTTTCAGCCTTGGGAGCTGCTCCAACGCTTTTTTTGCATTTGTATCATTTAAAGCAGAGATGGAAAGAGCAATTAAAACCTCATCCGTATGAAGTCTCGGATTCTTTCCACCCAGATATTTCGTTTTCAGCTCCTGAATAGGTTCAATCGCTTCAGGAGAAATCAGATGTGTATCATGATCCACTCCTCCCAGATACTTAAGGGCGTTCAACAAAAGAGCAGCGGATGCGCCCAAAAGGTCTGTTGTCTTAGAAGTAATGATTGTACCATCGGAAAGCTCTATTGCGGCAGTAGGAACGCCCAGCTCCTCTGCACGCTGATTAGCGGCAACAGTTACCTTTCTGTCATCGGTGGTAATCTTTGCCTGCTTCATCAGAAGTTCTATCTTATAAACATCGTTTTCCTTGGCTTTTCCTTTGATCACATCATTCATTGCTGTATAGTAACGGCGAATGATTTCCATATAAGATGCCTGACAGCAGACTGCATCATCCACAATACAGTTTCCCGCCATATTAACACCCATATCTGTCGGTGATTTGTAAGGGTTCTCCCCATAAATTCCTTCAAAAATTGCATTTAATACCGGGAATATCTCTATATCACGATTATAATTTACTGTGGTTTCCCCATAGGCTTCCAAATGGAAAGGGTCAATCATGTTAATGTCATTCAAATCTGCTGTTGCCGCCTCATAAGCAAGATTGACCGGATGCTTTAATGGAATATTCCAGATTGGGAAGGTTTCATACTTTGCATATCCTGCTTTAATCCCACGCTTATTATCGTGATAAAGCTGGGAGAGGCAGGTTGCCATCTTTCCGCTTCCCGGTCCCGGTGCAGTAACCACTACCAATGGTCTGGTCGTTTCAATGTATTCATTTTTGCCATATCCTTCATCACTGACAATTAGTGGTATGTTAGAAGGGTATCCTTCGATTGCATAGTGAAGATACACCTTTACATTTTTCTTTTCCAGTCTTTCCTTAAAATCAACAGCTCTCGCCTGACCTGCGTAATGAGTCAGAACCACACTTCCAACATAAAGACCACGGCTTTCAAATTCCTTCATGAGTCTCTGGACATCCTCATCATAAGTTATCCCCAAATCACCGCGAATCTTATTCTTTTCAATATCTGCCGCATTGATTACAATAATAATTTCTGCCCTGTCTGAAAGCTTCATCAGCATACGAAGCTTACTGTCAGGCTCGAACCCTGGAAGAACCCTTGACGCATGATAATCGTCAAACAGCTTTCCACCAAATTCCAAATAAAGCTTATCTCCGAATTTATTAATTCTTTCCTCTATATGCTCGGACTGCATCTTTAAATATTTTTCGTTATCAAATCCCACTCTCATAAGTTTCTCTTCCACCTGAAATTACTTTTATAGTTAGTAAATACCGATTTTTATTGTAGCACAACCCTGTTAATTATTCCATAAAAAAGAAATTAACTAATATCAATTTTTTATAAAAATATTATTGACACCCCCTACTGCGGGTGCTAAAATTCCTATATCAAAGCAAAGGCGCTATGAGACCTACTCATAGTGTCTTTTTCTTTTTATACTAAACCATACATTTATTAAACTAAGGAGACACTATGGGAGTAAAATATGTTTTTGTGACTGGCGGCGTTGTTTCAGGCTTAGGCAAGGGAATTACAGCCGCTTCTTTAGGTAGATTGTTGAAAGCAAGAGGATATAAGGTTACCATGCAGAAATTCGATCCTTATATCAACATTGATCCCGGTACCATGAATCCAATTCAACACGGAGAGGTTTTTGTCACTGATGACGGGACCGAAACTGACCTCGATCTTGGTCACTATGAGAGATTTATTGATGAAAATCTGGACAAAAATTCTAACGTAACCACCGGAAAAATCTACTGGTCCGTTCTTCAGAAGGAACGGCGAGGAGACTACGGTGGTGGAACCGTTCAGGTTATCCCTCATATTACCAACGAAATTAAAAGCCGTTTTTATCGCAACTTTACTGATGAAGAGACACGGATTGCCATTATTGAGGTCGGCGGTACCGTAGGCGATATTGAAAGCCAGCCATTCTTAGAGTCCATCCGTCAATTTCAACATGAAGTAGGGCATGAAAATGCGATTCTCATTCATGTGACATTGATCCCTTACCTGAAAGCCTCCCAGGAAATGAAGACCAAGCCTACTCAGGCAAGTGTAAAGGAATTACAGGGAATGGGAATCTGGCCTGACATTTTGGTATGCAGAAGCGAACACCCCTTAGACCAGGGCATTAAGGATAAAATTGCACTGTTCTGTAATGTGCCCAATAATCATGTATTACAGAACCTTGATGTTGAATACCTGTATGAAGCACCGCTTGCTATGGAAAACGAACATTTAGCACAGGTTGCATGTGAATGTCTAAATCTAGAATGTTCCGAACCGGATCTTGCAGACTGGAAGGCAATGGTAGAATCCCTTCGCACTCCCTCCGGAGAAGTTTCTATTGCTCTGGTGGGTAAATATGTGCAACTCCACGATGCTTATATTAGTGTGGTCGAGGCTTTAAAACACGGAGGTATCTCCAATCATGTGACTGTGAACATCAAGTGGATTGATTCCGAAACCCTGACAGATGAAAATACAGAGGAACTTTTGAAGGATGTAAATGGAATTCTCGTTCCCGGTGGATTTGGTTCCAGAGGAATTGAAGGCAAAATCCGTGCCATAACCTATGCCAGAACTCACAATATTCCTTTCCTGGGACTTTGTCTTGGCATGCAGCTTTCCATTGTGGAATTTGCACGCAATGTAGTGGGTTATAATGATGCTAACAGCATTGAACTTGACCCAGCCACCACTCATCCTGTGATTGCACTGATGCCTGACCAGAATGGTGTGGAGGACATTGGTGGAACCTTAAGACTAGGTTCTTACCCCTGTGTCCTTGATAAGGCTTCTAAAGCCTATGAGCTTTATGGAGAGGAAACCATTCACGAACGTCACAGACACCGCTATGAGGTAAATAACGATTATCGTGCAGCCCTGACAGAACATGGTATGCACCTTTCCGGTCTTTCTCCCGATGGGCGTATCGTAGAAATGTGTGAGCTGCCAGACCATCCCTTCTTTGTTGCAACCCAAGGACATCCAGAGTTAAAGTCACGACCCAATCGTCCTCATCCTTTGTTTAAGGGATTTGTGAAAGCAGCTTTAGAAAGCAGATGAATATTAAAACTGCCGGAGAAATAAACTCCGGCAGTTTCAAATTATTTCTTTTCATTTCTTAATCTTGCAACAAATGCACCTATCTTTTCCATGGCAATCTTAAGGTTCTCTAATGAATATGCATAAGAAATTCTAAGGAAGCCTTCTCCACATTCACCAAATGCAGTTCCCGGCACCACAGCCACCTTTTCTTCCTGCAGAAGTCTGGTTGCAAATTCGTCACTTGTCATACCAAATTCCTTAATACAGGGGAACACATAAAATGCGCCATAGGGCTCAAAGCATTCCAGCTCCATTTCTCTGAAAGAATGCATCAGGAATCTTCTTCTCTGGTTGTAGGATTCCCTCATCATTGCCACATCATCATCCCCATTTCGGAGTGCTTCTACTGCTGCATACTGGCTGGTAGTAGGTGCACACATAATCGCAAACTGATGAATCTTCAGCATCTGTTCCATAAGAATTCTGGGTGCTAATGCATAGCCTAAACGCCATCCTGTCATGGCATATGCCTTGGAAAATCCATTGATTAGAACAGTTCTTTCCTGCATTCCCGGCAGACTTGCAATGGAGACATGCTTCTCCTTGTAAGTAAGCTCTGCATAAATTTCATCAGAAATTACCCAAAGGTCATTCTCAAGAATTACCTCTGCAATTTCCTCTAAATCTTTTCTTTCCATAATTGCACCGGTAGGATTATTGGGGAAAGGAAGAACCAGCACTTTGGTCTTTTCTGTAATCACATCCCGCAGCTCCTTGGCAGTAAGACGGAATTCATTTTCCTTTTTCAATTCAATAATTACCGGAACAGCATCTGCCAAAATGGCACAGGGCTCGTAGGAAACATAACTTGGCTGGGGAATCAGCACCTCATCACCGGGATTGATCATGGCACGCAATGCAATGTCGATTGCCTCCGAACCACCTACAGTTACAATAACCTCATGGTCAGGATCATA
>CAMBLS010000050.1 GCA_945868485.1 uncultured Lachnospiraceae bacterium
GCGAGGCAATATGTTAAGAGATATTACATTGGGACAATATTATCAGACAGATTCGATTATTCACAGGCTGGACCCAAGGGTGAAGCTGGTAACGACGGTCTGTTACATTATTTCTCTTTTTATCGTGGATAATTTCATAGGTTATATTATAGCAGGTTTGTTCCTGGCACTAGTCATCAAGCTATCCAGGGTGCCCCTTAAATTTATGGTCAGAGGAATGAAATCAATTGCATTTCTTCTGATTATTGCAGTGACTTTTAATCTTTTCCTGACACCGGGGGAGGTGCTGGTTTCTTTTTGGAAGCTACAGATTACCAGAGAAGGTATCAGACTGGCATCCTTTATGGCAATCCGGCTTGTCTTTTTGATTATGGGTTCTTCCGTAATGACGCTGACGACGACGCCTAATAATCTGACAGACGGCATTGAAAAGCTGTTAGGGCCGTTAAAGCTTCTTAGGGTGCCGGTGCATGAAATTGCAATGATGATGTCCATTGCTCTGCGTTTCATTCCGATTTTGCTGGAGGAAACAGATAAAATTATGAAAGCACAGATTGCAAGAGGTGCAGATTTTGAGAGCGGCAACCTGATTAAAAAAGCAAAAAGTCTTGTTCCACTTCTTGTGCCATTGTTTATATCAGCTTTTAGAAGAGCAAATGACCTTGCTATGGCAATGGAGGCAAGATGCTACAGGGGTGGTGAACACCGCACCAAGATGAAGCCTCTTATTTATAAAAAGCGTGATGGCGCTGCCTATGGTGTGGTGGTATGCTATCTGGTATTATGTGTGGCAGTAGGAAGGATTTTGATTTGAAGAGAGTAAAGCTTGTGGTGGCTTATGATGGCACTGCGTATCAGGGGTGGCAGGTACAGCCTTTTGTAGACACCATAGAAGGGGAACTTAATAAGGCATTAACCCAACTGCTTGGCGAGAAAATCCAGGTCATTGGAGCCAGCAGAACAGATTCAGGAGTACATGCACTTTGTAATGTAGCGGTCTTTGATACGGATACCCGCATTCCCGCCGAAAAGATATCCTACGCTCTGAACCAGCGTCTGCCGGAGGATATCAGAATACAGAGTTCGGAGGAAGTTCCAGCCGATTTTCATCCAAGACATTGCGAAAGCCGTAAAACCTATGAATACCGGATCGTCAACAGAGAGTTTCCGCTGCCGACCAAAAGACTGTATGCGTATTTCACTTATGTACCACTTGACGTTGAGAAGATGAAGCAGGCTGCGGCATATCTTGTGGGAGAACATGACTTTAAAAGCTTCTGTTCTACAGCGGCAGTTGTGGAAAGTACGGTAAGAACCATCCATGAGCTGACGGTGGAAAGACAGCAGGAGGAAATCATCATCAGAGTCAGCGGCAACGGTTTCCTTTATAATATGGTAAGAATCATAGCGGGAACGCTTATGGAAGCAGGCAGGGGCAATCTTGAGCCTGAACAGATAAAGGATATTTTGGAGGCAAAAGACAGACAAGCGGCGGGCCCTACAGCTCCGGCATGCGGATTAACGCTGGTAAAGTATGAATTTCTTTCTTCAGAAAATGGACAAAAGAGTAAAATTGTTGTTGACACGCACGGAAGCGTATAATATAATTACTCAATGTGGCGACGTTTGGTAATATTCTGCCTGATGAAAGCAAAGCTTCATCACATCCCTAGGTAGAATGTTATAAATAGAGTACCTGATTGGCAGGCAGAAGTAATCTCAGCGGCCCGGACATCCGTTCAGAATATGGAAGACTGTCAGGAAGAAGCTATGTGCAAAGCACATATTTAACTTTAATGGAGGTAAGAACATGAAAACATTTATGGCTAGTCCTGCTACAATCGAAAGAAAATGGTATGTAGTAGACGCTGCAGATATGACATTGGGACGCTTAGCTTCAGAAGTAGCTAAGGTTTTAAGAGGTAAGAATAAAGCAATTTTCACTCCTCATATTGATACAGGCGATTATGTAATCGTTGTAAATGCTGACAAGGTAAAAGTAACAGGTAAGAAGTTAGATCAGAAGATATACTATCATCATTCAGATTACGTTGGTGGTATGAAAGAAGCTACTTTACGTGAAATGATGGCTAAGAAGCCTGAAAAGGTAGTAGAGCTTGCTGTTAAAGGAATGCTTCCCAAGGGACCTTTAGGAAGACAGATGTACACCAAACTTCATGTATATGCAGGTCCTGAGCATCAGCATGCAGCTCAGAAGCCCGAAGTATTAACATTTTAAGAGGGAACTGAAAGGAGAAGATTAAAATGGCTAAATCAGCAAGATTCTACGGAACAGGTAGAAGAAAAAAATCAATTGCCAGAGTATACTTAGTACCCGGTAAAGGTGAAATTACAATCAATAAGAGATCTATAGATGAATATTTTGGACTTGAAACACTGAAGGTTATCGTTCGTCAGCCTTTAGTTGCTACAGAGACAGTTGACAAGTACGATGTACTGGTAAACGTTCGTGGTGGCGGTTACACAGGTCAGGCTGGTGCAATCAGACATGGTATCTCCAGAGCATTACTTCAGGTAGATGCTGATTTCAGACCGGTTCTTAAGAAAGCAGGTTTCTTAACAAGAGATCCTCGTATGAAAGAAAGAAAGAAATACGGTCTCAAAGCTGCACGTCGTGCACCTCAGTTCAGCAAGAGATAATCTTTCAGAAACGAAGATATCAAGAAAAGCCTATTT
Source organism: uncultured Lachnospiraceae bacterium (assembly GCA_945868485.1). GTDB lineage: Bacteria > Bacillota > Clostridia > Lachnospirales > Lachnospiraceae > Suilimivivens. Next base: position 2,698 of record CAMBLS010000050.1, read on the forward strand.
TACAAGGGTTACAGAAGTTGTGGAAAGTTGTCAGATGTGCTGGATTTCAAACAGTATGCAACACGAATATCAATGATATGTATAGGACATTTTTTAGTAAGGAATTACTGGAAAGTGTCCTTTCTTTTTAAATCCTGTTAATCGCATTTACAAGCTCCTTAACATTAAAGTGAGTATATACCTTCTCGGTTAAAGTCATTGCACCGGAGTGACCCACAATCTTTTTGATAATCGTCTGTTCAACACCGGCTTTTGCTAACATAGAAATTCATATCAAAAAGTAAAGCGATACTCTAGTGGATTTGGAGGAGAAAGCAACGAAGCTGGAGAGGAAAGCAGAGATTGCGGAGATGGTTTATGATATGGCACAAGGTTCCGGCGGCAATGAAGTTTTAAAGGACAAGTTTATCGATGTTATATACGAGAATGAGCAACTGAAAGCTAAAAACTCTAAACCTCGGGAGACACTGAATAAGGCATACGATTTCATGAAACAGTTTTTGGTGGATAGAAGAAATCTGCTGGAGAGGTTTTTGGAGAGTGTTGGCCAGGTGGTTGAGAAGGTTAGAAATGGACTGAGGAGATAATGGACGTGGAGCAAGTCTTTGAATCACCTCGCATTTGTAAAAAAGCATAAAAAATCAAGATTTTTAATGGAAAAACTGCAAAAAAAATGATAGTATAATATGGGTTTTTTTATTGCAAAGAGCAAAATTTGATAAATATTGGCTTGAAAAACAAGAACGTATGTTCTATAATTGAATAAAATTCAACAGATAAAAGAAAACAAACGGAGGTATATGATATGGAAAAAATAATCATCAAATCAGAACCTAAAATAGTAGAAAAAATAGTGGGAAATGTAATATTTGAAAAAATACCTAATAAGAATTGGTCAGAGGCTCAGGTGGATGCGTTTGTAGAAAAGGATCTGTTGGGAAAGCTGTATAAAAAAGAAGTAATATTTCAAAAAAAGACAGGTATAAAAGAGATAGATTCGTTTGTTCCCTCAAAAGAAAGTGTGGATGGAACAGGTGAAATAGATGTTATGCTTTTCGATTGCTTTGGAAGTCAAAATGTTGATATGGTTATTGAAGATAAGATAGCAGATGTTTCTGTTGATACAGCTTTGTCAGAAGGACTAATATATGCTACTGGAAAAAATGGCAAATACCTGAGCAGAGTGGTTATTGGCTTTAATGGTCATGAAATAGCTTTGAAAGTTAGAGTAAGAGATACTTGGCAAGATTTATATTTAAATGGGGAAAGAATTAATGGATTTATAGGTCCGGAGATACTTAAATTAATATACCAGTACCCGGATTTTAATGTGTTTGAATTTGATGTATCAACATTTACGCAAAAAGAATTTCACAAAATTTTGGAAAACTTACGCATAATTTATCGTAATATTTCTGGACTGCTTGCTGATAATGAAAATGCACGTATAGATTTTACGATAGCATATGTTGCGCTAAAAATGATTACCGAAAAAGAGAATATTGAATATCAAGGAAGTTCCTATGGTTGGGAAGATTTTGATAAACCGGCAAAAATAAATGCCGCAGTAGATGCTATAAAGAATAGTGATAGATATGCCAAATATAAAGATATTTTTACTATAGTATACAACAAAAAGACAAATAAAGTTTCGTTTGACTTTGCAGAGACCATTTCAGAAATTGATGTAAAAACAGTTAAAGATATTCATGCTGAGATAAGTAAAATACCTATGATGCATGCTTTGCCAATTGATTTGTTTGGTGAAGTGTATGAGGTTTTGGCTAGCAAAAAAACAAAGAAGGATTTAGGAGAATTCTTTACCAGGAGACATATAATTAGACCATTATTAAGTATTTTTATAAATGACATAGATATTAATAATATTGTGGAGAGATATGGTACTAAGAAATATGTAAAAATAGTAGACCCATTCTGCGGTACGGGCGGTTTTTTGACAGAATTTTATAAATTGTTAAGTTCTAGACTAGATGAGGGATTAGAAATAGATGCGGCACAATTAGCTAATGAGTCTTTTTATGGATATGATATTAATCCTAGTAACGCAACAAGAACAAAAATAAATATGTATTTAGCAGGAGATGGGGTATCGGATGTAGAAAGAAGAGATAGTTTAGCTGAGGCTGATACGGATGTGATTAAAGCATTGGATACAACTGAAAGACCTGAAAAATTTGATTATGTTATTACGAATGTGCCATATGGAAAAGGAAAAGTGGTAGTTGATTCTACAGTCACCAATAATAAAAGAATGGAAATTAATGCTTTGGTTAAAGTTGTTTCTATTTTGAAACCATCAGGCAAAGCTTTGGTTATTGTTCCAGATGGCATTTTAGAATCACCATCCCTTGCTCCAATCAGACAGTGGTTAATTAGAAATTGTAAAATAAATTTTGTTGTTTCATTGCCTAAGTTTGCGTTTGCACCATATACTAAAGAAAAAACATATGCAATTTCTTTTACAAAAAGAAAAACTGAATTGTATTCAGTTGAAGAACAAGAAATTAGTGATGAGAAATTCTGGTCATATATTATTGATAATGATGGATATGCGAATTCTGATAAAAGGTTTCCAACAGCAAGATTAAATGAATCTGGTAAATGGATGCATAATGAATTGTCCATTTGGTATGATGACAAAGGGATTGTACATAGGTCTTTAATTGAAGAAAAATATGGTGTTTATGGAAAGGAGCAACCTGAAGAAGAGGTGTATTTTAATGAGTGGGGAGAAAAGATTTTAGGGAAAAAGTATGGCTTCATATTGATGAGTGATGTGCTTAAGGAATTTACGATTAACTATAATAAAATATCTAAATTGAAAAGCGTTTTTAGTGATTTAACTAGAGTAGATGGAGAGTTAGACGATGAACAAAAAAGTATTGTGAAAAAGATTACTAAAAAATCAGATTGTGTAGTTGATGGTAAATTAAAAGAAGAGTTGGTGGAAATATTTGAATTAATGGGCGTAATGTATGATGAAGATGAAGAATGTTTCTACGACTTGACTAATCCAATTAAAGTACATCAAGTTAACATATTACCGGAAAAATATTTTAGAAGTAGCCCTATAGAAGAAATTTCAGCAGAAACATTGTCAAAAGAAATAGCTAAAATAAAAAGAGAAATGAACAAGTTATTTAAGGATGTGATGAAATGGTAATGAGAGAATGCTTTAATATTTATGGTGGAAATTCTGGTCTGACCGAAAGTATCATATATTGGAATCCTCCTAAAAATAAAAAAAGAAATATTGTAGTATATTCTGGAGCTACATTAGGTACAACCTTGATGGGCAATATTGATTCGGCTACTACGATAAATGGCAAGCCTATTAAAATATTTACGGCACCGGCTATTGTTATTGTCAGGAAGGGGTTGGCAGGAAAAACCAAATATATTGCATCAGGACAGTTTACAATTAATGATGATGCGTATGTGATTAAGGTTAAGGATAAATATATGAAGGAAATAGATGTTGAATGGTTTGAAAAAAATATACATTGTTATATAGAGGCGTGTATAACATCACGTGGAACAAATGGTACTTTTTCAAAAGAGCAGTTTTTAGATACAAATTTTACCTATCCATCGATGATTGAACAGAAGAAAATAGTGGATATATATAAATCTATAGATGATTTGAGTTGTAAAGTATCAGCTCTATGTGAACGTATAAAAAAGTTAAATGAATATGTAATTGAAGGTGCTACAGTGTTTCAAAAAGAAGTAGGAAAACTTTTTGACATAAAAGGTGGAAATTCTGGTTTGACAGAAGAATTTATATATAATAATCAACCTATTGATGAAGAAGATGCCATAGTAGTTTATTCCTCATCGACAGATGATGCCACTAATATGGGAGTGATATCGAGAAATTCCAAACTAAAAGGAGAGAACATAAAATGTTTTAAAGGACCTGCTGCTATAATTGCACGAAATGGACAGGCAGGAAAAGTAATGTTTATAGAAAAAGGCATGTTTACGATCAATGACCATGCATATGTTTTGACAGTAAAGCCCACATATAAAAAGACAATTGTTTTGGAATGGTTTGTTGATGTAGCAGAAAAATACACTAAAGATTGTGTTACATCAAAGGATGCTAATGGCACATTCAGTAAAGAAGTTTTTCTGAAGGAAGAAATAGATGTACCAGAATATTTATTACAAAAGAAAATTGTTAAAAAGAAGAAATGCTTAAAACTAGTATATTCTAAATTGAATCTATTACTTAAAGTGATTGAAGGAAAAGAAAAAGCGTGTGTGGGAACAAGTGCAGACATAATTTGATAATATACAATATGTTGCTACAAATAATGTAGATGCCGATGTCAATATGGATCCAGAAGTCCGCCAAGAGGAGGTCGAAAGTTGATTAGTGAAGATTCATCAAAGAAAATTTCTCATATTTTTTGTTGAGATGAAGGTAATTAGTATATATACAAAGGTGGCACTAAATTAGTTGAGTTTTTTAATAAATATTATGATGCTAGTGATAAATATGGACAGGGTTTTCCATCGCGCTGGGCATATGCATATGACAAACTTGTGAATTTGATTAATATCAACAAATTTGATGGATTTTTAAATCTTATTTTAAGTAAACAATACTTGATGACTGAACAATCAATTGCACAAGTAGAAGCATCTGAATTAAGTGAAGTGCTTTGGATAGAATTAAACAAAATTGTTGTAAGAGACCAGTGTAAAATTACTACTAGTAATGGCAAATTTTATTTGGTCAGAGAAAGTGATGATTTAGTTCTCATAGGAAGTGGTGGTTTTGCCAATGTTTATCGTCAGAAATCAACTGGAGTTGTATTGCTCATTCTGACTATTGCTTACGTGGAAAGATAAATGTTGAGGAATATGAAGATTATCTTGTATTTATCAATGAAGGTGCATTTATTCCGGAAACAGTAGAGCAGGCTTTAGAACCAGGATAAAAGCCACCTTATTATTGCAACGCATTTGTATGTAATGCAATGGTCAATATGTACATGATAGATACAAACTCAATGGGAATTCCAATGATTTATGAGATACAGAAGGATAAATGTTTTCCGTTACCAACATTTGATTTGGAAACTCCAAATAGAGTAATCGTAACGGTATATGGTAAAGTTCTGGATTCGAATTATACGCAATTACTTCATGCTAATGGTGATTTGGACTTAAGGACTGTTTCCCTGCTAGACCAAGTTCAAAAAGAGAAGATTATTTCAAAAGATGATTTTAGTCAACTTAAGTCAAGGAATTTGGTCGAGGGAATATATCCAAATATATTTGTTTCATACAAAGTAGCAAAGGCTGTTGGAGATAAAGCAACTTATGTTAGATAGAAGGGATTGGATGAAGAAGTTTGTATGCAGCTTATTTTGTCTACATTAAAGCCTGGTCCGGCAAAGAAAACAGACCTTTTTGAGGTGCTTAAGGATGCGTTACCGAACGTATTGACTGAAGAACAAAAGTTAAAAAATTTGTCGAATTTATTTCAAAAAATGAAAAAAGATGGACTTATTGATGTCAGAGGAATTGCGGTTAATTCAGAATGGTATATTAAGACGAAGGACTAAAATTTTGAAAAATTTAGTCAAGAAAAGTTAAGGTTTAGTCAAGGAATTAGTCAAGGGAGTAGTTGAATGAAACTTTAATAAGATAAATGAAACACAAGTGAGCAAAGATTATATAAAAGCTTAACATTGCTCAACAAACAATTAAAGAATTATGTTCAAATAAAAATATGATTTTCTTATTCCAGATAATCAGAGATCATATGCATGGGCGAAGATGAATGCCAAACTCTATGCGCTCGCTATGAGGCGCTTACAGAAAAGAAGCTTGATGAGGCAATAGAAAACTTTAGAGCATGTTTAGAACGGGTTAATTGAAAAGAAATATATAATATTTTCTTGAATTCAGGGTTTAATGTGATTTTAAGGAAGAAAGGACGAAGGAGGAACCTCTTTTTTGGTGTAAGATGTGAACGTGCGCGCACAGGAACGCTATGATTCCATGGACTTTGATTAGCAGGAGGCAAAAACTAGAATGGACGAAAATCGAATAGAAAATTTTGAAAAGATGCTGTCTGATGTTCAAAGAAATTATGAGGATACTGTTCTTAAAATGGAAAAATTAAAGGCAGAAGGAAAAACCAAGTCAGCTACCTATAGGCAGCTTATGGGAAACAAAATGACTTATCAGAGCATGCTGTCTATGTATCGGATTTATGGATTGATAGTTGATGAATAAATTTGATAATTTAAAAATATCAGTTGAAATTTGATTGATTTATTTCTTGTAAAGGGATATATTTAAATTAGCAAAAATGAAATCAAGGGAGGTATTTTATACTATGGACAGATTAAAAGGTAAGGTTGCCATTGTTACTGGTTCTACCAGTGGAATTGGAATTGGTATTGCCAAGCTGTATGCAGCAGAGGGCGCTAAGGTTGTGATCTGTGGACGCAGGGCGGAGAAAGGTCAGGCAGTAGTGGATGAAATTGTGAAAGAAGGCGGAGAAGCTTCCTATCATTTTATGGACATCACCGTTTCTGAAAGTATTGAAAGTCTTATGGCAGATACAGCAGAAAAGTATGGTAAGATTGATATTTTGGTCAACAATGCAGCTAATGTAGGATTAAAAGACGGACGAGTGGATGAATTAACTCTGGAAATGTGGGATGGTGTTTTGCAAAGTGACCTGCGTGGTACATTTTACACTACCAAGTGTGTGCTTCCCTATATGCAGAAAAATGAGAACGGCGGTTCCATTATCAATATTGGCTCGATGGCTTCCTGTGGAGGAGATCTTGGGTCTACAGCTTATGCCTGTGCGAAAGCCGGAGTGGACATGTTAACAAAGTCTACGGCTTTACAGTATGGAAAGCAAAATATCCGTTGTAACTGTGTACGTCCTGGATTGATTGTTACTCCTCAGAATGAGGCACATGTACCTCAGGCATTGAAAGATATCTTTTTGAGCAATATCATGGTTAATCGCTATGGATGCCCTGAGGATATCGGAAATATGTGTGTATACTTTGCTTCTGATGAAAGCAGCTATGTTACCGGACAGATTATCAATGTGGATGGAGGCTTAAACTCTCATGTTCCCACAGTTGCACAGTTTAAAGAATTAAACTCTCGTACATGGTAATCATATAAAAGGTAAGTCCTGAATTGTCGAATCTGCACAATTCAGGACTTGTTTTTTTGTAACTGGTTATGCGTTTAATCTTTGCTAGACAAGACATGGGAAAGTATAATGAAGTTAGCATCAAAGGGAGGTAGCAAGGGTGAAACAACAAGATCAATTTTTTAAAACAGTATGTGGGATAGCTATTCCGGTGACCTTTCAATCTATGCTTCAATCATCATTCAGTGTGATTGATCAGATTATGATTGGACAGCTGGGAAGCACAGGTGTTGCGGCTGTGGGGCTGGCGGGAAAGTTTTCTTCGGTGTTTTCGGTAGTAGTGTCTGCTGTTGGAGCAGTTGCCGGAATTATGATTTCTCAATATATGGGACAACAGAATCAGAGAGAGGAAAAGAGAAGCTTTTCTGTTAATTTGTGGATTTCTGTTTGTATTGCAATGCTGTTTATGCTGCTTTGCCTGCTGATGCCAGGTCAGATTATGGGTCTTTATACTAAGGATCAGGAAACATGTGATCTGGCAGCAGGATACCTTAGGATTATAGGATTGACATTTTTACCAATTGCAGGAACCACAATGTTTGCGACATTGTTCCGATGCATGGAGAAGGCTTCTTTACCACTCTATGCAGGAATGATTGCAGCATTGATGAATACCATACTCAATTATATACTGATTTTTGGTAAACTTGGAATCGAGCCTTTAGGCGTCTATGGGGCAGCGATTGCAACGGTTATTTCACAATTTGCAAGCTTTATGATCATGTATCTCCTGTATCGTGTTTATTGCAAAAGGGAAAAGGATTCAAGTGAATTTGAGAAAAGCAGATTTCAGTGGAAACAGTATGGGATTATGTTATTTCCAATCTTAATCTGTGAGTTTATGTGGAGCCTGGGAGAAAATATTTATGCAGGAATATATGGACATCTGGGCACGATGTCATGTGCTGCGATGACGTTAATAAATCCCATCCAGAGTCTGATGATTGGGGCATTATGTGGTTTGTCGCAGGCAGCAGGGGTAATCATAGGGAAGCTTCTTGGAAAGAAGGAGATGGAAGAGGCTTATAACGGTTCAAAAAAACTAATGCTTTATGGTTGGTGCGGCTCACTGGTATTGTCCGTGCTGATTTTGATTACAAGATCATTTTATGTAAATATTTATCAGGTAGAATTAAATGTAAAAATGCTCACCTCACAGATACTTATTGCATATGCAGTAATTGCACCCTTTAAGGTTCAAAATATGATCCTAGGCGGCGGTATTTTGCGCAGTGGAGGCAAGACTGATTATGTAATGTGGATTGACCTGATGGGAACATGGATTTTTGGTGTCCCCCTTGGGATGCTGGCAGCATTTGTGTGGAAGCTCCAGATTCCCTATGTATATTTTATTCTTTCTCTTGAAGAATGTATGAGATATCTGGTATCGCTGATTGTTTTTAAAAGAAAAGGTTGGATGCAGCAGCTAAAAGCTGTAAAGGATACAAAATCAGCGTAAATGGGCTTCATAGTCCTTGAGAGAAGCAATGGCATGGCGAGATAAGGGAATGAGAGCAATCATATTGAAAACTGTCATCAAACCTACACCAATGTCACCTAAATCCCAGACAACTGTGTAGGCTTGCAGACCGCCGATAAAAAGCATTGCAAGAGCAAGGAGCTTATACATAGTCTGAGAAAGCCAGTTGTCACCAAAAAGGTAGGCAATGTTGGGTCTTGCATAGAACAGAATTCCAATAAAGGTGGAAAAGCTGAATAACCATAGAGTGATGGCAATAAATATTACGCCGAACTGCCCAAGATGATGTTGCATTGCGGTCTGCAAAAGATTCATGCCGCTTAATCCCTGCGTCAGGCTGTCAGGGGCAAGGAGCATGATCATTGCGGAACAGCTGCAAATGACAATGGTGTCAATGAACACACCAAGCGCCTGCAAAAGTCCTTCTTTAGCAGGATGGCTGATGTCGGCAGCAGCCGCAGCACACGGGGCAGAACCGGAGCCAGCTTCATTGGAAAAAAGTCCACGTTTGGCTCCATTCATAATAACAGCACCGAAGCCGCCGGCTGCGATCTGACGTATCCCAAATGCTTCTTCAAAGATTCTCTGAAAAACAGCGGGAATCTGCCCAATATTTTTGACGATTATGAACAAAGTAATTAAAAAATAGCAGGATGCCATGAAGGGTACGATAATATCCAAAATTTTCACAGTTGCATTTTTGCGAAGGACAATGATTGCTGAGAACAGTACCAGAATAATTGTCGTATAAAGGGGTGGTATGTGAAAAGCATTGTCAAAGGCAGAGGAAACAGAATTTCCAATGACCTGACTGATTCCACACCAGCAGATGAGGCCGGAGAGTGCAAACAATACAGCAATCACAGAGTGTTTGCGCGTGCTATTTTTCAAAAAGCATTGATGGATATAATAAGCGGGACCACCACGATATCCTCCGTAGAGAGGATCTTTTTCTTTATATAGTTGTGCCAGTGTGGCTTCTATAAAGGCAGTAGAAGAGCCGAGCAGAGCGGTGATCCACATCCAGAAGACTGCGCCTGCTCCACCTGCAGAGATTGCAGCCACTACACCTACCAGATTCCCCATTCCTACGCGGGTTGCAGTTGATATAATCAGCGCTTGCACACCGGAAATAGATCCTTTTTGGGAATGCTGTCTTTTTTCCACTGTGATTTTCAACATCTCGGGGAAAAGACGGAAAGGAAGAAAGCGGGTTCTGATGGTAAAAAAGATACCGGCGGGTATCAGGATCAGTACCAGTAAGGAAAGACCCAAAGAACTTCCGCCGGGTAGAGGAATGGTGATGAGATCACCCCATAATAATTGATAGATAGATTGTATAATAGTCATAATAAGTGTAACCCCTTCAAAATAAAACCACATTTGCATCCTGCATTTGGCAGGCAGTTAATGCCAGTATATCTTAAGCGGAGTAATATTTCAACTATCGAGAACTGAATTTCCCTATTAGAGAAATGACAATCATGATAAGCAGAATGGACACAAAGATACCTAGCATGCCCTGTCCCATGATTTTTAGAGCAATCATAATATTTTGTACCATAGATACACCTCTCTTTCCTATAAGTAGCTGGAAACCAGATTGATAATCAAGCCGCCGGCAATTACGGAAGCAATCTGACCTGATACGTTTGCACCGGCTGCCTGCATGATTAATATATTATTGGGATTTTCTTTCAGAGCCATTTTCTGTACTACCCTAGATGACATGGGAAAGGCCGAAATTCCTGCTGCACCAATCATTGGGTTTATCTTATCCTTTACAAAAAGATTAATAACCTTAGCGAAAATGACACCTGCCATGGTGTCAAAGACGAAGGCAACAAGTCCAATTGCCATAATCAGCAGAGTATCCACTTTCACAAAGGCTTCAGCCTGCATGCTGAAGGAAATGGTGATGCCAAGAAATAAAGTAATTAGATTGGCAAGTACATTCTGCGCAGTCTCTGAAAGACTTCCAAGTACACCGCATTCTCTGAGCAAATTTCCAAACATCAGAAAACCTACTAAAGCAACGGAAGATGGAGCAATCAGACCGACAATAAAGGTTACTACAATTGGAAACGCAATCCTCATTTGCTTTGAAACTTCTCCGGGAACATAGTTCATGCGGATGCAACGCTCCTTTTTCGTGGTAACAAGCCTGATTGCAAAAGGCTGTACGATGGGAACCAAGGCCATGTACGAATAGGCAGCCACAGCAATTGCACCAATATAATTTGAGTGCAGAATCTGGGAAACCAGAATGGATGTAGGACCATCTGCCGCACCAATGATACCGATAGATGCAGCATCTTTTAAATCAAATCCAAGTAGAACTGCAACCAAAAGCGCTGCAAAAATACCGAACTGAGCTGCAGCACCAAATAGAAACAGCACAGGTTTTGAGAGCAGAGGACCAAAATCAATCATAGCTCCAATACCGATAAACAGGATAATAGGAAGCGCTTCAGATGCTTCAATACCGATGGAGAAAAGCCATTCAATGATGCCGTTGGTTTCACCAACTCCTTCAATATACTGGTTGAGTACGCCACTTGCCGGAAGGTTAACCAAAATCGCTCCAAAGCCCATGGGGAGCAAAAGGGATGGCTCATACTCCTTCTTTACAGCAAGCCAGATCAATATGAGACCAATTAGGTACATAACAGCTTGTTTCCATGTGATAGCAAGAATGCCTGAAACTAAAAAATCCATAGTTTACACCTCGTTTCTTTAAGATTTAAAAAAGACTTTTATTGCAGAATAAAACTGCAATAAAAGTCTTACCATTTCAATTCTCAGCGGATGCACACAAGTTATGCGTTCATCGTATTGACGCCAAAAATGCATTTAGAACTCAATGCCGGTTACTCCCTTTTATTGTTTGAAAGTATATCCTTTCTACTTTCATTATATAAATATGTATGTATATACGCACGTAAAAAAAATGTTAAGAAATGAGTATAACAGTTTCGTTGAACTTAAGGAAAATGTGTAGTAAACTGTTTTTGTA
>CAMBLS010000051.1 GCA_945868485.1 uncultured Lachnospiraceae bacterium
TGAGGAGTTTCTTGCCTTTCATCAAAAGTATTATCATCCTTCCAACAGCTATATCTATTTGTATGGAAATCTGGATGCTGTGGAATATCTTAATTTTATTGACGAAAACTATCTATCTGCCTTTGGAGCGCTTAAGGTAGATTCTGGAATTGGAAAGCAGGAGGCGTTTACACAGCCCAGAGAGATAAAAAAAGAGTATTCCATCATGGAGGATGAGTCCATGGAGGAAAATACTTATCTTACTTATAATGTTTCCATGGGCTCGGCTCTTGACAGAAAACTTTATATAGCCATGGATGTACTGGATTATGTGCTCTGTTCAGCACCGGGAGCACCGGTAAAACAGGCATTGATTGATAAAGGAATTGGAAAGGATGTATACAGTACACTGGAAGGTGGCATTCTTCAGCCATATTTTTCAGTGATCTCCAAGAATGCGGAAATTACACAAAAAGAGGAATTTATTGCTACGATTGAAGAGGTCCTAACAGGACTGGTTCGGGAGGGGCTGGATCAAAAGGCGCTTGCAGCAGCTCTTAACTATTTTGAATTTAAATACAGGGAAGCGGATTTTGGCTCTTATCCCAGAGGTTTGATGTTGGGACTACAGGCGCTGGACAGTTGGCTTTATGATTCAAATCAGCCATTTATGCACATTGAGGCTAATCAGACCTTTGAAGAGTTGAAGAGAGATATTGGTACAGGATACTTCGAAGGACTGATTCGTACTTATATCTTGGAGAATACCCATAAGACTATTTTAACGGTTTGCCCTATTCAGGGGCTGACAACCAGGAAGGATCAGGAACTTTGTCAGAAGCTGAAAGCATATAAGGATACTTTGTCCCAGGAAGAAAAACAGGCAATTGTGGAGCAGACTCATGCGTTGCACGCTTATCAGGAAGAACCAAGCACGAAGGAAGCACTTGAAACGATTCCTTTGCTCACTAGAGAGGATATTAAAAAAGAGGCGGCACCGTATATTAATGAAGTTCGCAAAGCGGAAGATACCACCATTTTGTTCCATGACATCTTTACCAATGGAATTGGATATTTAAATTTGGTATTTGACTTAAAACAGGTGCCCCAAAGGCTGCTTCCCTATGTAGGAATTTTAAAAGCAGTATTGATGATGGTGGATACGGAGCATTTCAGCTATAGTGAGCTGTTTAATGAAATCAATATCCATACCGGTGGAATCAGAACGGTAGTCAACACTTATACCAATGCAGAACACATGAAAAAATTCAAGATGACTTTGGAAATCCGTTCCAAGGCACTTTACGAGAAGCGGGATAAAGCACTTGAATTAATGAAGGAGATTATTCTTACCTCCAGATTTGATGATGCCAAGCGTCTTGCAGAGATCATTGCGGAAGCTAAGTCAAGAATGCAGGCAACGATGAGCAGTGCGGGACATTCCCTTGCACTTGTAAGAACGCTTTCTTATTTCTCTCCTACAGCAGCAGCATCGGAACAGATTAGTGGCATTCCGCAATATCGGCTGTTAGAAGAGCTTGATCAGAATTTTGAAGACAGAAAAGAGGAACTAATTAAGAACCTAAAAGAACTGTCCATGTATATTTTCCGCCCGGAAAATCTGTTGGTAGATTATACTGCTACCGAGGAAGGATATGCAGGTCTTGAAGAAGCAGTTGCAGGTTTCAAAAAAGAACTGTTTCATGGGGAAATAAATAGTCAGGGGCTTTGCATTAAACTGGAAAAGAAGAATGAAGCCTTTATGACTGCAGGACAGGTACAGTATGTGTGCAGAGCCGGTAATTTTACGGACAAGGGACTTCCCTATACCGGTGCGCTTAAGGTGCTGAAGGTAATGATGGGCTATGATTACCTTTGGAATCATGTCAGGGTAAAGGGTGGTGCATATGGATGTATGTGCAACTTTTATAAAAACGGTGATGCTTATTTTGTATCTTACAGAGATCCTAATTTAAGCAAAACCATTGATGTTTACGAAAAAGCAGCCAAATACATTAAAAATGCTGAATTAGATGAACGCACCATCACCCAGTTTATTATTGGAGCCATCAGTGAGCTTGATACACCCATGACACCTGCTACGAGAGGAATTTATTCTCTTGGCGGCTATCTTACAGGATTGTCCGTGGAACGGGTGCAGAAGGAAAGAGATGAGCTGTTGGCAACAACATCGGACGACCTACGTGGACTTGCAGAGTATGTACAGGCATTTATGGAAGCAGACTGCCTGTGTGTAGTGGGCAATGGCGAGAAGATTAAAGAAAACAAGGAACTGTTTATGAATGTGGAGCAATTATTCCATTAAGCAGAATGAAGGGAGTATTATGAAAAAGAAAAGACTGAGACTAACGGGATTCGTTGCGATAGTAATGACGGGGCTGCTGATGACGGGATGCGGCTCCTCTTACAAAGAGTCTGCGGCAGAAACAGCGGCAGCAGGCTCTGCCTATGTTTCAGACAATATTTATGAATATAAGAATACAATGGAAGTTGCGGAAGAATCTGCATCAGAGGAAATGGCATATGAGGGGGACAGCGCGGCACAGACACCCGAGGTTCAGGATACGCAGCGTAAACTGATCAGGAACGTCAATCTTGAAGTGGAGACGGAAACCTTTGATGAGCTGCTTGTCACAGTGGAGGCAAAGATAGCCGGTCTTGGTGGATACATAGAAGAAAGTTATATCTATAACGGCAGCAGTTATTATGGAAGAAGCGGGAGAAATTCCAATATGACGATCAGAATTCCTGCAGATAAACTGGATGATTTTCTGTCAGAGGTATCGGAAGTATCCAATGTGATTAGCCATAATGAAAGTGTGACTGACATTACTTTGCAGTATGTGGATATGGAAAGCCATAAGAAGGTGCTGTTGGCTGAGCAGGAGCGTCTCCTGGAGCTTCTGGAAAGGGCAGAGACGATTGAGGATATTATCACATTAGAGAGTCGTCTTTCCGATGTAAGATACCAGATTGAGAGTATGGAATCTCAACTTCGCACCATGGATAATCAGGTAACCTACAGTACAGTTTATTTGTTCATTAGTGAGGTTACCAGACTGACCCCGGTAAATGAGCAGAGTGTGTGGGAAAAAATTACCACCGGTTTTGCAGACAGTCTGGTGAATGTCGGAAATGGGATTGTAGATCTGGCAATTGGTTTTGTAATCAATTTACCTTATCTGGTGGTATGGGCGGCAGTAGTGGCAGTGCTGGTAATTCTTATCCGGCTGATCATCAGAAAGAAGAGACAGAAGAAACAGAGAAAAGAAGAAAAGGTTAAGGAAGAAGAAAAGAAAAAGGGAGAAAATGATGAACAACCAGTATAAATCCGGATTTGTAGCGCTGATCGGAAGACCTAATGTGGGAAAGTCCACATTAATGAATTGCCTGATTGGGCAGAAAATTGCAATTACCTCTCATAAACCGCAGACTACAAGAAACCGCATCCAGACAGTCTATACATCCGAAGAAGGACAGATTGTGTTTGTAGATACACCGGGAATCCATAAGGCAAAAAACCGTCTGGGAGATTACATGGTGAATGTGGCAGAGAGAAGCCTTAAGGAAGTAGATGTGATTCTATGGCTGGTAGAACCCTCTAATTATATCGGCGCAGGAGAGCAGCATATTATTGAACAGCTTCGTAAGGTTAATGTTCCGGTTATTCTAGTTATCAATAAGATTGATACCGTAAAAAAGGAGGAGCTTCTTGGTTTTATAGATACTTATCGTAAAGAGATGGAATTTGCGGAAATCGTTCCTGTATCGGCACTCAAAAAAGAAAATACAGAGGAACTGATCAAGTGCATCATGCAGTATCTGCCTTATGGGCCTGCTTTTTATGATGAGGATACCATTACCGATCAGCCACAGAGACAGATTGTGGCTGAGCTGATCAGAGAGAAGGCACTTCGGAGTCTGGAGGAGGAGATTCCCCATGGAATTGCTGTTACCATTGAGAAAATGAAATGGCGAGGCGACCTTGTGGATATTGAAGCCACCATTATTTGTGAGAGGGATTCCCATAAGGGCATTATCATAGGTAAGCAGGGAGCAATGCTGAAAAAGATTGGAACAAGTGCAAGGAGAGATATTGAAGATCTGCTGGAAAGCAGGGTCAATTTGCAGCTTTGGGTTAAGGTGAAAAAGGACTGGCGGGACAGTGATTTCCTGATTAAAAATTTTGGCTATAATCCAAAGGATTGCGAATAGAAAAGATAAAAAAGTAAACCCTAATATCATACTTTTTGATATTAGGGGGCACAAGATGAGAATTATAAATTACTGGGAACAATTTATGAGTACAGGTAAGATTGATGATTATCTGGCCTACAGGAAGGATGAACAGACAGGTCGGAAAGAAGATGAGGGAGCCGGGGAAGGTGCAGGAACAGATTGGTGTTACAGGGATGATTTTAAAAACAGAACCAGTCGGGGAATATGACAGACGGGTGGTAATACTGACAAGGGAGAGGGGAAAGATCGCAGCCTTTGCAAGAGGTGCCAGAAAACAGGGCAGCAGGCTGCTTGCTTCCACCAATCCCTTTTGCTTTGGACAATTCCGGTTATATGAGGGTCGTTCCGCCTATAGTATTTCGGAAACTGTAATCAGCAATTACTTTGAGGGGCTTCGGGAAGACTTTGAAGAGGCTTGTTATGGAATGTACTTTCTCGAGATGATGGATTATTATACAAGAGAAAATAGTGATGAAAAAGAAATGCTAAAGCTTTTGTACCAATCTTTGCGGGCATTGCAGCATCAGGGATTTTCCAATACATTGGTCAGATACATATTTGAAATTAAAGCACTAGCGATTAACGGTGAATATCCGGGACTTCCTAAGAGAGAGCAGCCCTATCTTACTTCAACAGAATATGCAGTGAATTATATTGTGAATTCTTCTGTGGAAAAGCTTTATACCTTTAATGTTACAGAGCAGGTGCTTCTGGAGCTTTCACAGATTGCAGATGTTTACAGGAACCGTTTTATTGATAAAAAAATGAAAAGCCTTGAAATTCTGGATGAAATAGATACTGATGTGAAATTCCATGTTGAAAAACAGGGGTAAGTCATATATAATGGATGGGGTAAATTGAAGGAAACAGAGGAATATAATGAAACGCAGTTTTAGACTTAAGTGTAAAATTTTGACAGGTATGCTGATTTTGGTGAGTGTGCTGGGGATGACTGCATGCAGCAGTAAAGAAAGCGGAGAAAATACAACCTATGTATCTCTTGCAAAGGACGGAAAGGTACGTTCTGATATTGCCGAAAGCTTTGAACAAAGCTATTATGACAAGGATGAATTACAACAGACAATTCTGGCAGAGGCTGCTTCCTACAATCGGAGCGTAGGAAATGGAAATATCACGGTAGAAAAGGTAGAAGTAAAAAATGGAGTGGCAGTGGTTCAGATGATCTACGCAGATGCAAAGGATTTTGCTGCTTTTAATAAAACAGATTTTTTTGTTGGAACTGCCAAAGAGGCGCAGGAAGCTGGTTATGATCTGAATGTGGTTTTAAGCGGCGTAAAGGATTCTGGTCAGACAGTCGGGCAGGCAGATATTCTTGCCATGAAGGATGTCAGGCTTTTAATTACGGATATCAGTGATGCGGTGATGTTAAACGGCAAGGCACTTTATATCAGTGAAAATGTGACTGCTTCTGAAAATGCTAAAGTGGTACAGCGGGCAGTTGACAGTGAAAAGAAGGCATATATTATTTTTAAATAATTAATAAAATATATATCTATTAAAAACAAGAACGAAAGGTATGTGTGTTATGGAAAAAACAATGGAAAAAATCGTTGCCCTGGCGAAGGCAAGAGGATTCGTATATCCCGGTTCCGAAATCTACGGCGGCCTTGCCAACACTTGGGATTATGGTAACCTGGGTGTGGAATTAAAGAACAATGTCAAAAAAGCGTGGTGGCAGAAATTCATCATGGAAAACCCCTACAATGTAGGTGTTGATTGTGCAATTCTGATGAACCCGCAGACATGGGTAGCATCCGGACATCTTGGCAGTTTCTCAGATCCTCTGATGGATTGTAAGGAATGCCATGAACGTTTCCGTGCTGACAAGATTATCGAAGATTTTGCGGCAGAAAACAAAATTGAACTGGATGGTTCTGTTGACGGATGGAGCCAGGAAAAGATGAAGAGTTTTATTGAAGAACATAATATTCCCTGTCCTTCCTGCGGCAAACATAATTTTACAGATATCCGCCAGTTTAACCTGATGTTCAAGACCTTCCAGGGTGTTACTGAGGATGCGAAGAACACTGTGTATTTAAGACCTGAAACTGCACAGGGTATTTTTGTTAATTTTAAAAATGTACAGAGAACCTCCCGTAAGAAAATTCCTTTCGGAATCGGTCAGATTGGTAAGTCCTTCCGTAATGAGATTACACCCGGAAACTTTACTTTCCGTACCAGAGAATTTGAGCAGATGGAGCTGGAATTTTTCTGTGAGCCTGATACAGATCTTGAATGGTTTGCATATTGGAAGCAGTTCTGTATTGACTGGCTTAAGAGCCTTGGAATGAAGGAAGAAGAGATGCGTGTACGTGATCATGATAAAGAAGAATTATCTTTCTATTCCAAAGCGACCACCGATATCGAATTTTTATTCCCCTTTGGATGGGGTGAGCTGTGGGGCATTGCGGATAGAACCGATTATGACCTGACACAGCATCAGAATACTTCCGGTGAGGATTTAAGCTATTTTGATGACCAGAAGAACTGGAGATATGTTCCTTATGTCATTGAACCTTCACTGGGTGCAGACCGTGTGGTACTTGCATTCCTTTGTGCTGCTTATGACGAGGAAGAAATCGGAGAAGGAGATGTGCGTACCGTGCTTCATTTCCATCCTGCTTTAGCACCTGTAAAGATTGGTGTACTGCCTCTTTCTAAGAAACTGAATGAAGGAGCAGAAAAGATTTATACACAGCTTTCTAAGAAATATAACTGTGAGTTTGATGACAGAGGTAACATTGGTAAGAGATATCGCCGTCAGGACGAAATTGGTACACCGTTCTGCGTAACCTATGACTTTGAGTCTGAAACAGACGGATGTGTAACCGTAAGATTCAGAGATTCCATGGAGCAGGAACGTGTTGCAATTGCGGATCTTGATGCTTACTTTGCAGAAAAATTTACATTTTAAAATGATAAATTAAGAGAGGGTTAGACAAATGAAGCAGTATGGCGTAAATGAATTACGTAGAATGTTTTTGGAATTTTTTGAGAGCAAGGGGCATTTGGCGATGAAAAGCTTTTCCCTTGTACCTCATAATGATAACAGCTTGTTGCTGATCAATTCCGGTATGGCACCATTAAAGCCTTATTTCACTGGACAGGAAATTCCTCCTCGCAGAAGAGTTACCACATGTCAGAAGTGCATCCGTACAGGTGATATTGAAAACATCGGTAAAACCGCACGTCATGGTACCTTTTTTGAAATGTTGGGAAACTTTTCCTTTGGTGATTACTTTAAGCATGAAGCAATTGCATGGACATGGGAATTTTTGACACAGGTAGTAGGTCTTGATGCGGACAGGCTTTATCCTTCTGTATACGAAAATGATGATGAGGCATTTGAAATCTGGAATAAGGAGATTGGAGTTCCGGCAGAAAAAATCTTCCGCTTCGGTAAGGAAGACAATTTCTGGGAACATGGTTCAGGCCCCTGTGGTCCCTGTTCTGAGGTTTATTATGACAGAGGTGAAAAGTATGGCTGTGGAAAGCCCGGCTGTACGGTAGGCTGTGACTGTGACAGATATATTGAAGTATGGAACAATGTATTTACTCAGTTTGACAATGATGGACACGGTAATTACACAGAATTGGAGCAGAAGAATATTGATACTGGTATGGGTCTTGAGAGACTTGCTGCAGTTGTTCAGGATGTGGACTCTATCTTTGATGTGGATACTATCTGTGCACTTAGAAATAAGGTCTGTGAGATTTCCGGCAAGGAATATAAAAAGGAATATAAGTGGGATGTCTCTATCCGTATTGTAACAGACCATATTCGTTCTGCCACTTTCATGATTTCAGACGGAATCATGCCCTCAAATGAAGGAAGAGGATATGTGCTCCGCAGAATTATTCGCCGTGCAGCGCGCCATGGAAGGCTTCTTGGAATTGAAGGAACATTCCTTGCAGATCTTAGTAATACAGTTATAGAGGGAAGCAAGGACGGCTATCCGGAACTGGAAGAAAAGAAGGATTTTATCTTTAACGTACTGACACAGGAAGAAAACAAATTTAACAAGACCATCGATCAGGGGCTTAGTATCTTAAATGATATGGAAGAAGCTATGGTAAAGGAAGACAAACGCATTTTAGATGGTGCAGATGCATTCAAGCTGTATGATACTTATGGTTTCCCGCTTGATCTTACGATGGAAATTCTGGAGGAAAAGGGCTTTACAGTAGATGAAGAGGGCTTCCAGAAGGCGATGAAGGAGCAGAAGGAAAAGGCAAGGGCTGCCCGTAAGGTGACCAACTACATGGGTGCAGATGTAACCGTGTATGAGTCTATTGATCCCTCCATTACTTCAACTTTTGTTGGGTATGACAGATTGGTACATGACTCCAAAATCACAGTGCTTACAACTGAAACAGAGCTGGTAGAGGCACTGACAGATGGGGAAGTAGGTACCATCATTGTCGAGGAAACACCTTTTTATGCAACTATGGGTGGACAGTGTGCGGACACAGGTATTATTACCTGTGCAGACGGAGAATTCCAGGTAGAAGATACTGTGAAACTCCTTGGTGGCAAGGTTGGACACATTGGCAGAGTTGTGAAAGGAATGTTTAAGGTAGGAGATACCGTTACCTTACAGGTAAACGAAGCAAACAGAGCTGATACCTGCAAGAACCACAGTGCAACCCATCTTCTTCAGAAAGCACTTAGAACTGTGCTTGGAACCCATGTAGAACAGGCAGGTTCCTTTGTAAATGGAGATAGATTAAGATTTGATTTCAGCCATTTCTCTGCAATGACCAGAGAGGAGCTTAATCAGGTTGAAAAGATTGTAAACGAAAAAATTGCACAGGCACTTCCTGTAGAAACGAAAGTAATGAGCCTTGAAGAGGCAAAAAAGACAGGCGCAATGGCATTATTTGGTGAAAAATATGGTGAGAGTGTCAGAGTTGTGCAGATGGGCGATTTTTCCACAGAACTTTGTGGAGGTACTCATGTAGGAAATACGGCATCTATCATGCTGTTCAAGATTATCTCTGAGAGCGGTGTGGCTGCAGGAGTCAGAAGAATCGAAGCACTTACCGGAAACGGTGTACTGAAATATTATGCAGATATGGAAAAGACTCTGAATGATGCAGCTGCCATCGTGAAGACCACACCGGCAGAGCTTACCGGAAAACTGGAGCATCTGATGGCAGAAGTTAAGGCATTGCAGAGTGAAAATGAATCACTAAAGAGCAAGGCTGCAAAAGAGGCATTGGGAGACGTAATGGATCAGGTAATAGAGGTGAAAGGCGTAAAGCTCCTTGCTGCCAGTGTTCCCGGTGTAGATATGAATGGGCTGCGTGATTTGGGAGACCAGTTGAAGGCTAAACTTTCTGAGGGTGTAATTGTACTGATTTCAGATGCAGACGGAAAGGTCAATATGGTAGCCATGGCAACAGATGAAGCTATGAAGAAAGGCGCTCATGCAGGAAATCTGATTAAAGGGATTGCCGGACTTGTTGGCGGTGGCGGCGGTGGACGTCCCAATATGGCACAGGCTGGAGGCAAGAATCCTGCCGGAATCAGCAGTGCAATTTCAGAGGCTTCAAAGGTGCTGGAAGGTCAGCTTGCCTGAATTTTTTAAAATAGTGATTGACGCACAGGAAATTTGTGTTATAATCATATATGTGTACATGAGCGCTTATGTGCTTTTGTGCGAAAATAAAAACCCAATCAGTCGATGTTACGAGGAAGGGACTGAAGGGAGGTCAGGGTGTAAGATGTCAAACGTAATCGTAAAAGAGAACGAGACTTTAGATAGCGCTTTACGTCGTTTTAAAAGAAGTTGCGCAAAGGCTGGTATTCAGCAGGAAATTCGCAAGAGAGAACATTACGAAAAGCCTAGCGTAAGACGCAAAAAGAAATCTGAAGCAGCAAGAAAACGTAAATACAACTAATTATAACGTGCAATGTAAAGTCCTTGATCTAAAAACCAAGGACTTTCTTGTTGCGTTTACATATGAGGAAAAGATATGTGGACAAAAGAGATGTTTGGTACTGATGTGTACCATCTGGTGGCTGCATTCATTATTTATAGTATGATGGGGTGGCTGGTGGAATCTATTTATATGTCATTCTGTAATAAAAGGCTTACAAACCGCGGATTTGGAAGAGGCCCCTTCTGTCCGATTTATGGATTTGGAGGAGTGCTGGGATATCTGATTCTCCATCCTTTAAGCAATAACCTAGTGGCACTTTATCTTGTTGGTGCAGTTCTTGCAACTACATTTGAGTATCTGGTGGGCATTTTTATGCAGAAGTTTCTTGGCGAGGTATATTGGGATTATAATGAGAAACCATGTAATTATAAGGGGATTATCTGCCTTGAGAGTACCATTGCATGGGGATTTTATGCAATTATTATTATTACCTTTTTACACAGCAGAATTATCAATTTTGTGGATAGATATAATGTTGTATGGGGTGCAAGAGCTTGTAAGCTGATTCTTATCCTGGTGACTATAGATTATATTTTTAAATTAAGGAATGTCTTTCATATTAAAAACTAATAAAACATATCCATAGTATTAAAATACATAATAGGAGATTGACTGCTTGAATAAATTTTTCAAAGTAACCCTATGCTATGTGATGTGTTTTATTTTTTTGCTGCTGATGCCAGCGGAAGCAGTGGCTGCGCCAACTGTTGAAGCGCCATCCTACATACTGATGGAAGCCTCTACCGGACAGATTATCTGCGAGCAGGATGCAGATGTCAGACGCAGTCCAGCCAGTATTACAAAGATTATGACTCTTCTTGTAATCTTTGATCATTTAGGAACCGGTCGGGTACGTCTTGACAGTGAGGTCATGACCAGCGCCTATGCCAAATCCATGGGAGGATCACAGGTTTTTTTGGAGGAAGGTGAGGTTCAGACGCTTGAAACTATCATTAAATGTATTGCAGTTGCTTCCGGAAATGATGCCAGTGTTGCAGCGGCAGAATTTATTGCCGGCAGTGAGGCAGAATTTGTGAAGCTGATGAACCAGAGAGCGGAAGAAATGGGACTTACCAATACTCACTTCGAGGATTGTTGTGGACTTAGTGAGTCTGATAACCATTATACTTCTGCAAAGGACGTGGCAATGATGTCCAAAGAGCTGATTACGAAATACCCGCAAATACTGGATTACACCCAGATATGGATGGAAGATATTACCCATGCTACGAATCAGGGAACCAGTAATTTTACCTTATCCAGTACCAACAAGCTGCTTAAGATGTACGAATGGACTACTGGTTTGAAAACCGGCTCTACCAGTAAGGCACTGTACTGTCTTTCAGCAACGGCACATAAGGATAATATTGATATGATTGCGGTTGTCATGGGCTCTCCCAGTAATAAGGTACGGTTTCAGGATGCCATGGCACTTTTGAATTATGGTTATAGCGTCAGTGCACTGTATGAAGATGCAAATGAGGACACACTGCCCAGTATTCCTGTGAGGGGTGGTGTCCAGGATGAGGCTGCGTTAATTTATAAGGAGCCTTTTCGGTATCTGGATATTGCAGGCAGTGATTTGAGCAGCATCGAAAAGACTATTTCCCTCCCTCAGGAGTTACAGGCACCCGTAAGCAGGGGAGATGCAGTAGGTGAAGCGGTCTATAAGCTGAATGGACAGCGGATAGGAAGTGTTTCCATCCTATCAGATGTGACTATAGAGAAGGCAGTATACAAAGATTATTTGTTTAAGATATGGAAACTGTTTTGCAGTTTGTGATAAAATCATAAAAACATAAAAACAGAAAGGGAAAACCATTGACGATATTGATTTTTGCGATAGCGATTCTGGCAGTTTTTTTTCTGACGGTAATGGCTGTAGATTGTAATCGTTTTGTAATAAGAAAGTACAAATATAAATCAGCAAAATTACAGAAGGATGGCACAGTCATCCTTCTGTCAGACCTGCACAATAAATCCTTTGGAAAAGAAAACAGTAAATTGATTGCGGCAATTCGAAAGATCAATCCGGATATGATCTTGGTAGCAGGAGATATGTATACCTCCATCAGCGATGGAGATATTAAAGTGGCGCAGAAGCTGATCAGTACACTTGCCATGGAATATCCTGTCTATTATGGAAATGGTAATCATGAGTACAAGACAAGGCTTTTTCCTGAATGCTTCGGTACGATGTATGAGGAGTTTTTTGAAGGGATCAGCAAGGTCGGGGTAAGGCATCTGGTTAATGAAAAGATAACGTTGCCGGAATATAATGCAGATATCTATGGCTTGGAGATAGGACGGGAATATTATAAGAAATTTAAGTCTGTTCAGATGAAGCCTGAATACCTTGATATGCTTCTGGGAAAACCGGATGAAACGAAGGTTTCAATTTTGATTGCACATAATCCTGATTATTTTCAGACATACGCCGCATGGGGAGCAGATCTGGTGGTGTCAGGCCATGTACATGGAGGCCTTATGAGATTACCGGTTCTTGGTGGTGTTCTTTCTCCGGCAATCAAATTTTTTCCCCAATATGATGGAGGAGAATTCAGGGAAAATTCTTCAGCCATGATTTTGGGGCGCGGACTTGGAACCCATACGCTTCCTATCAGGATATTTAATCCCGGTGAACTGGTGGTGATAGAACTGTGCCAAAGTTGACGAAAAACGGGGGTTCATGGTAAGATATTCGGAGCACTTTGACGGATGAGCCGCAGATACGGCAGATGGAGAGAAATGATGGATACCAGATTGTTTGATCATACAATTTTAAAAGCAGATGCCACTAAGGAAGCAGTACAAAAGATTTGTAATGAGGCAAAGGAATATGGCTTTATGTCGGTTTGTGTAAATGGCTATTATACAGCCTATGTGGCAGAGCAGTTAAAAGAAACTGATGTAAAGGTCTGCACTGTGGTAGGATTTCCTTTAGGGCAGATGTCCACTGGTGCAAAGGCTGCAGAAACTGCTATTGCGGTGGAGGACGGCGCTGAAGAGATTGATATGGTAATTAATGTGGGAGCGCTTAAGGACAGGCTTTATGATGTTGTGCTGGCTGACATTAAGGAAGTGAAAAAAGCCTGTGGGAATGCCCTTCTTAAGGTGATAATTGAAACCTGTCTGCTTACAGACGAAGAAAAGATCAAGGCATGTGAGCTGGCTAAGGAGGCCGGAGCTGACTATGTGAAGACTTCTACCGGTTTTTCTACTGCAGGAGCCAAAGCCGAAGATGTTGCACTGATGAGAAAGACAGTGGGTGCAGATATGGGAGTAAAAGCATCCGGTGGAATCAGAGATAAAGAAACTGCCAAAGCAATGATCGATGCGGGAGCAAGCAGACTTGGAACAAGCGCTACGGTAACAATTTGCGGATAAAGGAGCGGTAAAATGGCAATATCAGTAAAATTACAGGCCTTTGAAGGACCATTAGATCTGCTCTTGCACTTAATTGAAAAGAACAAAGTAGACATATATGATATCCCGATTGTGGAGATTACAGCACAGTATCTGGAATACATACAGACCATGGAAACAGAGGATATGAATGTAATGAGCGAGTTTCTGGTCATGGCGGCTACACTTCTTGATATTAAATGTAGAATGCTCCTTCCCAAGGAAGTGAATGAAGAGGGAGAAGAAGAGGACCCCAGAGCAGAGCTGGTGCAGAAATT
>CAMBLS010000052.1 GCA_945868485.1 uncultured Lachnospiraceae bacterium
AAAGGAAGCTCCATCCCTGCCAGCTGTTCCATGAGTTCACTCCATTCCTGCATTGGATTGCCCTGATCTAATGTCTTAATCTCTTCCATTTGCGTAAAAGCATCTCTTTCTTCTCCGGAAATGCCTGTATCTTCCACATAGCAAACAGCCTGATTTCTCATGGATGTTCCCATATCTGCAGCAGCTGTTTCA
The DNA here is from genome assembly GCA_945868485.1 of uncultured Lachnospiraceae bacterium. Classification (GTDB taxonomy): domain Bacteria; phylum Bacillota; class Clostridia; order Lachnospirales; family Lachnospiraceae; genus Suilimivivens. Next base: position 193 of record CAMBLS010000052.1, read on the forward strand.
AAGCTGGAAACTGTTACATGATCAATCCAAAGTTTTCCCCATGGCGTATTTTTTCCTCCCAATGCGCCTTCAGTATTTTCTTCCAGATAAAAATTAAGTCTTTCCTCCACATTTGATATTGCCGGTTTTCTTCCCAAGTACGAAGCATCTATATACAAAAGTCCATATCTCTCAAACAATGTAATGTTATATTCTGAAAGCACGGCATTCATACTGGTATCCAAAGCACATTCCAGTCTAACTTTGCCTGCATTTTTTATAACTCCACCAATCAGCATCAGAATAAATCCGGTTAATATGGATAAAGACATTGCAAGAAACACCGTTAAATACCCTTTCATCACGATAGAATTGTAGCGCTGTCTACAGAAATCTTGTCAAAAACAGCACTTGCTAACTGTTGAATCTGAGTCTTGAATATTAATACCAAACCAATTAAAACCACTATAATCAATATCATTTCCACCGTTCCCATACCTTTATTATCCTTCCATTGTTTTAAAAATATTTTTTTTCTTTTCATTTCATTCTCCTCCATTTCAATATTTTTATAAATTTCCACTAAATGTTTCCAAAACTAAAATAAGCAGGCAGCAGAATTAAAAACATTACCACCCCAAGCATCAGCATCATTGGCAAAAGCAATTTGGTACCTGCTTCTTCCCCCAGCTTTTTTGCCATGTTTCTTCGATCCTCCTGTGCACAGCATGCTTCCTTTTCGAGCTGTAGTAATAGCTGACTGTTTCCCTGTTTTAAATGCATTGCCAAAAGAAAGCATAGTCTTTTATAGGGCATCTCCTCACACCTTCTGCCAAAGTCTTGATAAACCTTTTCTTCCATCACACCATTTTCCAGCTGGTAACAGGCCATTTGCATTTCTTCTTGCAGATAATGTTTTTCTTTTCCCTCCTTTTCCTTTTTCAGATCTCCTGCAATTCTGGTAAATACATTTTTTAAAGTAAGACCGGCAGATAAATATAACTGCAATCTGCTCACAAGCCCAGCATAATCCATAAGCAATTCTTTACTTCTTTTTTTACAACTTTTCTTAAGATCACTGTCCATTGCTCTCCAGACCATTACAGCAGACAATATAGAAAACGCAATACCTTCTGCCAATCTACCCTCCATCTGATTACATAGATGGAGAAAGATGACTGTTACTGACCCAACAACAAAAACTAAAATTACGGTTGCCAGCTTCTTAATTTGATAATTTTCATATAGCTTTTCATGATCCTTAAGGGGGTATAGTTGGGATAATTCTTTATAAACCAACTGATTTTTTTCACTTATTTTAATTAATTTCCGCTTTCTGTATAGCTTTTCAGCCAAAAGTAAAAATGGTTTTTTCATTCTTTTCCCTTTTTAAATTTTTATGGAAATAATTCGAACCGATACCCCATAGGCCATCAAGTAAATTCCGAAAAAGAAACTCATTACCAGAACACCGGGGAAAGAATGGTAAAGACCTTTAAAATATCCCGGAGAAGTGATATTGATATAGAGCATAATCAGAAAGGGCATCATGTTCATAATCTTTTGTTCCAGTCGTCTTGCGCTGAGTATAACTGCAATTTCCTTTTCTGTTTCAATTTTTCGAACAATAATTTCTGCTGTTTTTTCCATAATTGATGCCACATTACCACTGCTTCTATGAGAAATCTCATAAATACTTGCAAACTCTTTTATTTCTTCAATATCAATTTGTTCTCCAATCTGTTTCCACAACTTCGTGAATGAAATTTGGTTTTCTCTGCCAGATTTCAGTATACGTATAATACGGCATACACTACTTTGACTTCCATAAAGCATCTTCATATCCTGCTCACTTGAAAGAAAAGCATTTTCAACAGAATATCCTGCTTTTTGTCCGGTTGAAACAAGCAGCATTAATTCCTTAAACTGCTCCAGTGCCAGCTCTTTTTTCTTTTCATATAAATTTTTCTTTTCCATACGGTAATACCAAAATCCTGCTACCGACAATGGAAAGAGTGCTAACCAAGATTGATAAAAGATATAGTCCAGCATGCAAATCACTAGTATGCTTTTTCCCAATAAATAAAACTGTTCTTTTGTTGTTAATGAAATAAGATTCATTTCACTAATCTTTTTCTGCGTAAATTTTTTTTGTATATTTTTTCTTATTTTGTTCTTTAATTGTTTTTTGATCTTTTTCCCACCTTTTTCAGAGTGCCTTGTATCATTCCATTTTTAAGTACTCCTTTTTGTTCAAATTGATAAATTGTCTGCATAATTACCTCTCCTTCCTTTATTTCCAACGGTTCTGCTATCTCCAAAATTCTTCTGCTTCCATCCTTAAGCCTTCCCAGATGAATCATTATGTCAAATCCGGAAACAATCTGTTTTCGTATTGCAGAGAGAGGCATTTCCATTCCCATAAGAACCATAGTCTCCAAACGACTGACCACATCCCTGACACTATTTGCATGTACAGTTGTCATAGCGCTATGTCCTACATTAACGCTTTGCAACATATCTACGGCTTCCTTCCCCCGCACTTCACCAACGATAATTCTATCTGGGCGCATTCGCAGGGATGTTCTGATCAAATCACGAATTGTAATTTCCCTGCATCCTTCTACATTGGCATTTCTTGTTTCAAGGCTGACAAGATTAGGAATATTTCTGATTTGTAGCTCTGCACTATCCTCAATGGTAATAACTCTTTCAGTCTCAGGTATAAATTGTGATAAGATATTTAAAAAAGTAGTCTTTCCTGAACCGGTTCCTCCGCTCACCAGTACATTACATCCCTCCTGTACCAGCTCTTGTAGCATATTTTTGCACTCTTCGGTAAGAGACCCCATAGCAAGAAGCTGTTCCATGGTAATCGGACTGGGTGGAAAGCGTCTAATGGTAAGAATGGGACCATTTATGGCAATTGGATCAAGTACAACATTTACTCTTGCACCGTCAGAAAGTCTGGCATCTACTATAGGTGAAGCTTCATTTACTACACGGTTGCATTCTGCTGTGATCTGCCAGATTACATTCCTGAGCTTCTCTGTCGAATCAAAACATAAATCCAACTGTTGCAATTTTCCCTTTTGCTCAATGAAAATACCCTGGGTACCATTTACCATAATCTCTGTAATTTCAGGATTTTCAATTAACTCCTGTAAAATTCCGAGCTGTCTGATGGAATGAAAAATTTCTTTGCTAAGTTCTTCTCTGATGTGAATTTCCAAGTGCCTTTTTTTGCTCTCCTGCTGAATTTCCCTATCAATCAGTTCCCGAACTTCTTCTTCGCTCATCTGTCTGGAAAGATCTAATCTGCTAATAATTAACTCCTGTAAATTTCTTTCATTCTTTGTATTCATTTTTACCTTCTCCAAGCAGGTCTGGAAATACCTGAGTTTTCATATACCGGGCAAGCTCCCCATAAGTCATTTCCTCGAAACTGGCTGGCAAATGTTTAAACACCGGCAGCCTCCATTTGGTTGTTTTCGAAGTGATATCTCCATAATTCATATCTTCCAAAATCTTTTCATATTGTTCTATTTTGGCTATCGCCAGGCCATCTCCTTTTGTAATGGTATAAATATGATCGCATCCCCGTAGCACATCCCACAGGTCCATAATTCCATCTGTAAGATCAAGTATCAGATATTCATATTCACTGGTTTTTTCTATCTCATGAAACATATCCAGCCATTGGCTTCCTCTGATACCGTTCAGATTTTGAATCATTTGTGCAGGCGGTATAAAATCAAGCCCACCTATTGTCTCGACCATACTTTCTAACCGACACACAAGCTTTTCTCTTGCACAGTTGAAATAATACATAAGATCAGAAATGTCACTGTTAAACTCTCTGGAAAGCATTTTTGAAAAACCGGAATAGATCTCAAAATTCAAATACAATGTTTTAAACTGCCTGGCAAGCATCTGTCCAAGTGTCAATGAAAATGTAGTCTGAAGACACCTTCCAACAGGTGTATAAATCCCTATAATCTGCATTTTTCGCAATCCAGTTCTGAAAGTCATGGGAATTGCTTCTGATTGATCTGTATAGTATTCCATGATTTGATGAAGAATTGTTTCACATGACTGATATTTGTTGATGTGATGCAGAGCTTTGTTTATATTTGCTCCGCTTTCGCTGAGAATAATAATATGTGGTATTTTTAAATTCTCCACATCCTGTTTGTATGCGTTTTCTGAAATGAGAAGACATTCAATATCTTTGGTCTTGGCACAGGAGTAGAATTTATCTCTATTAGTAAAAACATATACCTCAAAAGGCAAATTTTTCTTTTCGGTAATAAACTCCATCAGCCGATATGCGTATCCCTCCTCGCTGTCAAAAATCGCAAGGATTCTTTTGTCCAATAAATCCCCCTTTCCAATCTGTAAAACCAGACCTGGCAAAATAAACTGTTCCATAAATTAAAACAATGATTTTCGGAAGGAAGCCTTCCAAGTGAATCCAGAACAGACCCATGATAATAGCTATCATTTGGTCAAACAAAAAGAATTTTTAGAATGTTCTTGTTTGTAAAATGGATTATATAGAAAAATTTTTAGCTTGTAAAGTGGTTATCTCCACTTTTTAAAACTTTGTTAAATAGTTACAAAAGCATATAAAAATTTATGCCATAAAGCATTGCAACCCCCGGAAATCCAAGAATTCCGCTTGTCAAAAAAGTGACAAAATTATAGCCTATACGCACTCCCGGTACATAATCAGCAAGCAAAAAATTCAGGAAATAGATTACCATAAGACCCATGATTCCACGAAGCAAAAAGTTAATAATCCATTCTGCCCTGCTTTTCATAGCACCTATCAGTAACACCAATATCAGAACTCCAACTATCATGTAAATGCTCATGTAAGGATTCATAAATTCACTCCCTTCTTCCGTTCAATATATGTCCAACTTTTTTAACTTATGCCGGAATAAAGAAGACTTTTTTGTTTATACTCATAATATAAAGGTAATTATTGGATAATCCATGAATAGTATGTAATGAGATTATCTGCATGCATACATTTTAGCGTATGCAATTGTGGAAATGAGGATAATTTAGAAATTATGAAAATGTATTTTAGTCAAAGCTCACGCACAAATCGCACTTTAACAGAGAAAGAAATTGAACGTAATGCATTGCTGTCCGATTTGGAAAAGACAAAAAAAGCCCTGGAAATTGCATATGCAGGGTTCGATAATGTAACAGAGCCTGATTTAATCGATTGCTATATTTATGAATTAAATTCTGTAATGAAGCGATACAAGTTTTTATTAGAACAGGCAGCGGCCTTAAGCCTGCTGCCTGAAGAAAGCACTCATTCTGCTCCTTTAAGCACGGAAACCCCTGCTGCTTCCCTGATCGGATAAGTTTTCTGTGAGAGCTTTTTTTCCATAAGTAAGCCCTGCATATACGGTCTGTGTATTTTCCATTACCGGACCTGAAGTGTCCTGTTCACTGATTTTTTCATATGCGGCATGAAGCTTAGTCATAACCATTTTTACATGGTCCAGCTCTTGTGTACTGTTTCGGATATCTGCTCTCGCCAATTCCCTGTTGGCATAAAGATAAAGCTGTAGCAGGTTCATGGCAGGTTCATATTCAAAATGCAGAGATGACATTAATTCTTTCAGACATCCTCTGGATTTTCTGATTCCTTCTCTGAAGCCTTCTCTATCTTCCTTTGCATGAGCCTGCTGCGCTTCATCGAGATAAATGAGCATCATTTCATAAAGTATAACCACCAGCTGGGTTTTATTTGCCTGAGTTATTTTTAAGGTATATTGCTGTTTTAATTCCTTTGTCATATCTTAGACCTTTCTTTCTGATTACTATCTCATTTACTGCAACAGCTGCAACACCTGAGCAGGTCTTTCATTTGCCTGCGCCAGCATGGAGGTGCTTGCCTGTGATAATACCTGTACCGTAGTATACTCTGTCATCTCTTCTGCCATATCCACATCCATAATACGAGAATAAGCCGCAGTCATATTTTCATTGGTAATATCAAGACTATTGATGGTATGCTCCAGACGGTTTTGGTATGCTCCAAGACGGCTTCTCACGGATGAAATAAACTTAACGGCACCGCCCATCTTGCTTAAAGCATCAGTAGCTCCATCCTGCGTACTTAAATCTATATGTGATATACCAATATTCTCCAAAGATATTTTAGGAATCTTAATGGAAAGCTGTTGTCCTTCGTTTGCGCCAATCTGCATATCCATAGCACCGAAGTTTTCTATTTTAACATTTGCCTCTACTTTATACTCGGTTCCTACAACCGGGGGAACCACTTCCGACTCAATATGAAGCTTTATCTCAGTATCCCGTCCGCTGGTGATAGTAATATTATTTCCATTAATCCGGCTGATCTCTCCGTCTGCAGTTTTTGCTGTTGCTATCGTACCATCATCATTATAGGTCACCTTTATCTCATAGGAGTAATTTCCAGCTTTCATATCCTCACTGCAGTAAGTTACCTTGACATTATCTTCTTCTGCATATCCTTTAATGTCAAAGGAACCATCCAAAATGTTCTGTCCGTTAAACTCAGCTTCATTTGCCATTCGTTCCACTTCTTCCATCAGCTGCTGAGCTTCGTCATTAATCATTTTTCTGTCATCATCAGTAAGGGTTCCCGTGCTTGATTTTACTGCAAGTTCATTAATTCTCTGAAGAATATCATGAATTTCGCTTAAAGTACCATCAGCAATTTCAATAATGGATACTCCATCACCGGAATTCTGTGTTGCCTGATTAATTCCTTCAATCTGTGCATTCATACGTTTTGACATTGCAAGACCGGAAGGATTATCCTTTGCATTTACCACCTTTAGACCGGAAGAAAGCCTTGCTAAAGAGTCCTGTAATCTATTGTCATTTCTGGTTAGTGAGTTATTGGCAAGTACTGCCGATGCATTAAAACTAATCTTCATAAGCTGTATTCCCTTTCTTTATGCCTGTTTCCTGTACATATCCAATAAATGCTCTTGCTGCCCGGTAAAGCATTCCGGAATTGCCTAAAGTCTGCCGATTATCCGATTCTTTTAACGAAAATTCTGTCAAATCAAGCTTTTCTCCGGCTGCAAAATAAATTTCTCCCATGGGCACCTGTTCTTCTTCTAATTTCTTTTCAAATAATTCCTTGTTTTCTTTTAACAACTGTGTCCACTGATTGGAAGATGAAATACAAAATCCCGTAAGCCCTTGATTCTCCAGCTTAAACTCAGCTGCTGTCCTTCCTAATTTTTCTGCTTCAAAGCTTATTGCAACTTTACTTTCCTGTTGATCATCATGTATAATCTTAAGATTAATAGAAGTTAACGACCCATTAATATTTGCCGGAATTTCATAATTTTCTTCCTTTGCCATAGATCCCATAAAGGTAATCTGCTTGTAAAGCATGCTCATAGCTTTTACATCCACTGATGTCTGCACAGTTTCAAATGTCATATCTTTCAGAAAATTCTGAAGTGTCTCTTTAAAGCTTTCATAGGCAGTTTGTGTTTCTTCTCGCCCATCCAGTGCACCTACTATTTCTGCCCCTGCTTTTTCAAGTTCATTATCTTTTCCCTCTGATGCTTGTACATTATAATTGGCTTTCTCTTTTTCTCTTATATTTCTTAGATTCCGCCAGATGGTTTCTGGAGTTTTCAAAAGCATGCCTGCTGTTAAAAGGTTGTCCGCTGTTGCTGTTTGATCATAATTTTCCAGATATCGATATACCATATCTTCTGATTTCATAGCACTTCGTGCCTGATCAAAAAGCATCCTGTCAAATTTTTCTCCTGCTTCCTCACTTCCTGCTTCCTCAAGAATCTCTTTTAAATCCCGTTGGTCCGATACAGCTCCGGCAGCAAATGCTTTTGCAATCTGCTCAGTAATTCTCTCCATACCTCCATCTTTTGAACTGACACCACCAAAGCGATCATCTACGGAATAGTCCATATGTCCTCGCTTACTACTTCTTACTGCACTCAAAAGATTACTTAAGGTAAACTCCGCACCGCTTTGCCAGATTGCACCCACAGCAGCAGCATCACCCTTTTCAATCTGACGTACCAGCCTGTAAATGCCAATATATGCACTTCTTTCTTCTTCTGTTATATCCTTCTGGTTTTCCAACTTATAAAGAAATCTGCTGTAGGACTCCATCTCTTCACCAGTATCAGTCTGATTACCCAAATACTGCTTCAATTCTTCCAATGTCATGTTTAAAGGGTTTACCCCTTCTCTAATCATATTTAAGACTCGTGCCGGCTTCATTTCCCTGATTACACCGGTCAACAGATTGTCCTTATCCTTTATTTCTGCCAGATTCTCTTCTGTAATCTCAATGTTGTTATATCCTAAAATACGAACACCACGTCTGTTGGTTTCTGAAAGTGTCATACCCATATTTTCAAGAATTGCATCCACATTACGGAATGCTTTCTGGATGGAATCACCCATGTCTTTTCTGGGTGCTGTCATTAATGTCTCATAAGTCTGACCAGCCTTTTCATAAATGAGACTTCTGCTGACTCCATAAGAATACACATTCCTTAAAGTATCTTCATATGACACTTGTGTCAAAATAGCTGCCGGCGATGAAGCAATCCCCTGTACTACAGTAAGAGTCTCCTGATAAAGAGATGCTTTTTCCTGCGCTTTCTCTGCATCTACCTGCCCGGTTAAAGCTTTGGCATAAATGCTCTCTGCTTCCTTTAATTTAGAAACTAAATCTTCTAAAGGAGCAGTTTCTATCTGATACCCTCTCTTTAACAGCTTCAAATTTGCTTCTACTGTCATAGATAATCTGACCTCTTCTAAAAGTCGTCGCCCATGTACATTCTCCGGCTCCTGCACTGTCTTAGAATCTTTATCGGAACTATGATTCATCTTATCCTGTACTGCAAGTAAGTTTTTCATGGTAAGAGGAATATCTCTGGCTAAGATAATGTCCGTTGCTCTGTCCTCTATCCTGTTAATCTTCTCTATCAGTTCTGCTGCTTCCTCAAAGTAAGTCTGTTTTTTGGTAAGATCTGCCTTTGCAGGAACAATTCCATCAGCAATTGCACTGGTAGCGGCTGATACAAAATCCTGATAAGTTATGGGAAATTTCTGCTTTCTAATATCATTTAGAAGAGAAAAAGTATCAACATTTAAAGGAATACCCTTTTCTATCAGCCATTTTGCCTCTGTAAGTTTTTCCTCATTTACCTCATATCCAGCGTCCTCAATCACGCTCTCCATTTGAGATTTAAGCCCTTCAAAATCAATCTCCTCTGGTTTTTTGGCATAATAGCCCGCTACTCCATCTGTTGTATAATAACCCTTTCCCTGTCTGCTGCTTTCATGGGATGCAGAAAATTTGGATGTATATATATTTTCAGGCGAAAATGACAAGTTGTTCTCTATCATGTACTTTTCGCTTCCCTCTGTCATGGATCCTGCTTCTGTTAACATATTCCATGCATCAGTTACAGCCGTTACATTTTCTTCTGTTAAAGGAATGTCTTTTTCCGCAAACTGTTTCTTAAGCTCTCTGGCAAAAACTTCGCTTCCGGTAATGGTTTTCAGCACATCATCATTCACCGTGTCTGTATAACCCACTACCTGATTTCCGCCTTTAATGAGGGCAGTTTTAATATGGTCAACAATGGTCACAACTGTCTCAATATCTGTACTTCCAGGATGAAACCCTTCTTTCTGCAGCTTTGCAAAATCTTCGTCTGACATAGAATTAGACATAACTGCCATGTAATTACGCCGGGCAGTAATATCCTGCTGCCCTGCTTCCAGCATAACCTCTTCTGTGGTCCGTCCGTGACCTGTATAAGCGCTGTTATCCATAACTGTGCCAGAAATGTCTAATGCAAAACCGCTATTTCCAATCTTCTCTTTATCCTGCGGTGTACGATATGTAGTTGTTTCCCTGCCTACATTTGTATGTGTCTGGGTGGAACCTGCCCTGGTCCCTTCTAGTAAAATGTTCATATCATATCCTCATGCATATGTAAAAAGGGTAAATGCATCTTGCATTCACCCTTTATTTCGGCATATCCTTTTCTTTTCTTAATATCTGCTAAAAAACAAATATCGCTGCTGCATAGGCAGGAAGATCAAGTGTTATGCTATAATCCCTGTAATCACAGCTTACTTTCTTTGCAGAAATCTCCTTTGGAATAAGGTCACCTGTTCCTCCAAATCGTTCTTCTGTACTGCTAAGCAGCAATTTATATTTTTTCTTCTTAGGAACACCTAACTGAAAACCTTCCCAGTTCATAGGTGTCATATTGATAATAAACAACAGGTTATTTTTTCCGGTAGAAGATTTTCTAAAAAAGCTGTAGGTACTTCTGTCCTTATCATCACAGCTAAGCCATTCAAACCCGTCCCAGGAATTATCAAATTCATACAAGCAGGGATATTTTCTGTAAATATTCAAAAGCTCTTTAACAAATTCATGAAGTCCTTTATTTAAATTTTCTCCCAGTAAATACCAGTCAAGCTCTCTTTCTTCGCTCCATTCTCTTTCCTGCCCGAAATCCTGCCCCATAAATAAAAGCTTTTTACCGGCATGACCGAACATATATGTATAACCGCAGCGCAAATTAGCATATTTGTCTACCTGATAGCCCGGCATCTTATTAACCATAGAACACTTCAAATGTACCACTTCATCATGAGACAGCGGAAGAATGTAATTTTCGCTGCTGTTATAGGACATTGCAAAAGTAAGGGCATAATGGTTGTTCTTTCTAAAATAAGGATCCAGCTTCATATATTCACAGAAATCATGCATCCATCCCATATTCCATTTAAAGGAAAATCCAAGCCCATCATCCTTAACCTCACCGGTTACCTTCGGCCATGCTGTAGATTCTTCTGCAATGGTCAAAAATCCAGGATACGTTCCAAGTACAACAGAATTCAGGTGCTTAAAGAATTCGATTGCTTCCAGATTTTTATTTCCACCATATTTGTTTGCTACCCATTGACCATCCTGCTTTCCATAGTCTAAATAAAGCATAGATGCAACTGCATCTACACGGATACCATCAATATGAAATTCCTTAATCCAGAATAATACATTGGCTATAAGGAAGTTCTTCACCTCTGTTTTTCCGTAATTAAAAATCTTTGTACCCCAATCAGGATGTTCACCCTTACGAGGATCGGGATCTTCAAAAATACACTGACCATCAAATCTTCCAAGTCCATGAGCATCTGTTGCAAAGTGTGCTGGTACCCAGTCAAGAATTACACCAATTTTATTCTTATGAAGCTTATTTATAAGGTACATAAAGTCTTCCGGCTCGCCATAACGGGAAGTAGGTGCATAATAACCTGTTACCTGATAGCCCCATGAACCATCAAAAGGATATTCCGCAATACCCATAAGTTCAATATGGGTATATTTCATTTCTTTCAGATATTCTACAATTCTGTCTGCAAATTCACGGTAATTATAAAAAGCCTTCTCATCTGGTCTTGGATGGCGCATCCATGAACCAATATGACATTCATAAATTGCTAATGGCTCATGATTATAGTCCTTTCCTTCCCTCTCTTTCATCCAGCTGTCATCTGTCCATTTAAATCCGGATATGTCAACTGTTCTTGATGCAGTACCGGGACGAAGCTCTGCACTGTTAGCAAATGGATCCGCTTTATAAAGCTTTTCTCCATAAGGAGTGGTAATTAAAAACTTGTACAGTTCATGAACACCTACTCCCGGAATAAATACTGCATGAATTCCACCAGGTCCAAGCTTCTTCATGGGATTTGCGGTTTCATTCCATTCATTGAATGTTCCAATAACATGGACACTTGCAGCATTGGGCGCCCAAACAGCAAAGAACATACCCTTCTGTCCATCCTGAACAGAAGGATGCGCCCCTAATTTTTTGTAAATATCATAATGTGTCCCCTGTGCAAACAGATACTGGTCTGCCTCTGAAATAAATATTTCGTTTTCTGCTTTTTTACCTGTCATATCCATACCTTAACCCCCAGTTTAATAATGCATAAAATCCTTTTCTCGAAGAATAATCATGTCATCTTCATCATAACGTTTTCCCAAAAGAATATCAAAGAAATGCTTCGGTGTCTTCTTATCAGCATAGTAGATTGCTTCATCAACAAGCTCTTCTATTTCTCCCAAAGTCACCTCATGATCACTGGTCTGCATATCCGCAATTCTTGTATGCAATGCTAAAATACCTAATTCATCAATGGAATATTCCTGTTCAAGAGCATACTTTTTCGCATATCTTACAAGTGTCTGATCATCCAACGCCTCCACATCAACCCTCAAATTAAAGGCATCTGTAAGATTAGGATACTTTGCAAGGAATCCATTTATATTTGTCTTAGTATCCTCTAAAAGAATAATAAGTCCTTTTTCTTCCTGGTTCAGTTCCTTTAAAAGCTGCTCTACCGTTGTCTTTTTCATAGACGTAGCGTCTTCAACGATAAGTGCACCACCGGAAAGTTTCGATAAAGTAGCGGTCACATCCTTCTTATTCATTGTAGCACCGGAAATCTTAGCCACTTTTCCTGAAAAATTACTGTCAGAAAGCTGAACCTCCTTTACCAGAAGCTTTGCAAGAGCTGTGGCCTCAGTTCCTTCCTCACCGGTAATAATTACATTGCCGGTATAAGAAGCCATGCTGATATTGTCTATTACCTCTACAATCTGCTTTCTGGTCCGTTTATGATGAATAAAAGGTGCAAACTGTTCTTTCTCGCTGTCCGTCATTTCTCGGACAGTATATTTATTTTCTTCTTCTTCCTTTTCTGTAACTTCTTCACTCGTTACCTCTGAGATTTCCAACGTGGATTCTTCTGTATCTTCCATAATCTCAGCAGGCTCTGAAACTTCTTCAACTTTTGCTAATTTTTCAACTTCAATTGTTTCTGAAGTTTCCTCATCTGTTGCTAAAGCTTTCTCTATCTCTGATTCAATAATTTTTTCATCTTCTACCACTATATCTTCAGGTTTAATGTCTTCAGGCTCGACATCCTGTATCTCTGTGACCGACTCTTTTAGTTTTTCCGTCACCGGTGCTGCCTTGGCATTATTTTCAATATCAGCAACCTTTACGATTTTTGGACGCCCTAATGCAGCCTTTGCTTTTTCTTCCTTTATGGCTGCCGTTACCATAGCCTTTTCTAATTCCTCTAAAAGACCTGATTTGGTAGATTCATCAAAATCAGCAAAAAGCGTATCTGTCTGTTTATGAACACGCTGACGAATTTCCTCCATCCGCTTACGCTCATTTTCCTGCTTCATTCTCTCCCATTCAGCCATAATATCATCAATGCTGAGCTGACCTGTAATC
>CAMBLS010000053.1 GCA_945868485.1 uncultured Lachnospiraceae bacterium
GCCACCTTTCGTTTTGATGAAAATAATTGCTTCATAAGCTGTAGACATGAGTAACAAATTTTAGAACCATTTTCTAAAAATTTCCCTCTGACTGCTTACTGGAGAAAAAAATTTCCTTTGCACGAAAAAACTGAGCGGCTGCCTTAAATTTCCCGGCAGCCGCCCTAGCTCAATCCTTCATATAAAAATAACACTCATATCCATCGGCACTCAGCGGCAGCCCTTCTGCCCAGGGAGGTGTCCTCCCCATTTCCTCACAGACAGTTTTAACATCCGCATCTCTTTCCGCCTCTATGATTATTTCATCATGCACATGCGCTACGATGTCATACCTGCTTAAAGTTCCCATAGCATACATAAGTATGTCCCTTGCGACTGCCTGGACAATATTCTCCACCAGCTTGCCGCCGAAAGTCTCAATCCTCTCCCATTTCTTGGCCGTTCCTACCCCCTCATAGGTAACAGACTCACTGCCAAAGCGGTTAATCCCCATGCGAGGTTTTGCATAAGACAGTGTTCTGCCGCTTGGCAGCTTAATCAGTAATAGCCCGCTCCTGCACGAAAATGCAATGCCGTTTGTGCTTGCAACGGACTTATCCATGACCGCCTTTTTGGCACAGCGGTCTACGGCATACCACAGCTTCACAATATTAGGATTGGCCGCCCGCCAGTAGTCCACCATCGGCTGAAGTTCTTCCTCCTTCATACCGGCTTCGATTGCTCCCATCGCCTTCAATGCACCAACAGATCCACCATAACCGCAACCAAGCACACACTGCTTTCCCTTCTGGCGCAGTTCCCCATTCTCACCATGCTTTTCCACCCGGCAGTGAAACATTCTAGAAGCCGTGGCACAGTAAATATCCCCGCCCTCAAGAAATGTATCCAGCACCCACTTCTCCCCGGCTATCCAAGCAAGCACACGGGCCTCAATAGCAGAAAAGTCAGCTACCACAAATTTCCTGCCCGCCCTTGGAATAAGCGCCGTGCGTATAAGCTGTGAAAGCGTATCCGGAATATCATCATACAATAGCTTCATAGCATCAAAATTTCCCTGCCTTACAAGCTCCCTCGCTTCCCTCAAGTCTGTCATGCTGTTCCTGACAAGGTTCTGAAGCTGTATCCTGGCACCACTGAACCTTCCCGTGCGCCCTGCTCCATAGAAGCGGAACATTCCCCTTGCACGATTATCCCTGTTTACTGCGTTCTCCATCGCCGTGTATTTCTTTACAGATGTCCTGGCAAGCTGCTGACGAAAACGCAGCACTTCTGCAATCTCAAGCGGGGCTGTCTTTATAGCTTCCGCCACTTCTTTTTTCCCAAGGCTCTCCATAGCAAAATCCTTGGTTGCAAGCCATGCCCTTATCTGCTGCACTGAGTTTGGATTGTCAATTTCCGTAAGTGCCTGTATCTTATCTACCAGTTCCTTCTGCATAAGCCCGTCCATGCTTATGGCATTTTGAACCAGCTCCATATCAATTAGAATTCCCCTGTCATTTATTATCTGGTCAAGGCAGTATTCAACCCATATACTGTCAGGCACAGGAAACCCCTTCAGCCTTTCCTTTATGGCAATCTCTACCTCTACATCACGGGCATTGTATTTCTTAAACAGATCCCACTTCTCAGGAGCATGCTCCGGAAGATTTCTTGTTCTCTGCCCATTTGCCTTGGTCGGCCTGCACGGAACACAGAAATACTTTATAAGCTCCTTGCCCTCCGTCATTTTCTGTACATCAAGTCCCATTATCTTTCCGGCATCTGCCAGCGACTGCGGAAGCCCCATATATGCGCACCATATCATAGAACACCTCCAGGAAACAGGGTGCAAAAATCCTTCTATCAGCCCCTTCCGCTTCAGCCAGTACGACAGGCACACCCTCTCAAAAACAGCATTAAAAGCTGTTTTTATAACATTGTCATCCATTACTGCTGACAGGATTTCTTCCGGGATTTCCTCTCCGCCAGCAACATCCACCACCCGCACAGGCTTGTCATCTTCTGCGTATGCAAAAAGCAGGATTTCAAAATCATCTGATTCAGCATAGCGGTACACGCCTCCCGTAGTAAGCGACTGCCCGGAATATGTCTCAAGGTCAATCGACAGCGTCATCATTATCGTCCTCCTCAAATGGTGCAAGATACATCAAAATCCTGAATGCCGCAAATCCCAGGCCAAAAAGAAAAATACAGTTCAGGCAGCCAATAACCAGAATTACAGTTTCCATACGAAATACCTCCAAAGAAAACAGGCGGCAGGGAAAATCCCCGCCGCCACCTCAACTATCAGAACCACTTGAAATGCTCGCTGATAAACTTCCGCACTGCAAAAACTACAAACAGAAGAGTTACATCAGCAATGAGAACAAAATTCACATTTATAAGAAAATCATAAAAACTCATGCTTTACACCTCAGTTCAAAAACTCATCATCATCATCGCAATCCGCAAAATCATCCTCGGCACGGCTCCTGCCACCAAGCGGCTCTCCATCGGAAACTTTCTGCAGATTATTAAGCCCGCAGGCAATCCCCCTGTTGCCGTTGGCATTGAAGGCATAGAAGTTAATGGAGGCACGTCCGTATACACCGGAATAAACCTCGCTGTGATCCAGAATTGGCTGGCGGTCGATGTCTACAATGCCTGGTGCCGTGGTGGCATTGGCGTTTACAAAATAGCAGCCAGCATAAGCCGCATCATCAGGACGCTCAGTGTCACCATCCCGCAGCGGTGTCTTGATAACAGCCAGCGCAGGCACACTCTTGCCGTTACCACGGAGCTTGCTTGCACCTTCCTTGTACGCTGCCTCAATTGCGGCCTTAATCTTCTCCACTGTCTTCACATCAGATTTTGGAATAATCAGGGACACACTGAACTTCGGTGTACCACCATTAATACTCTTCGGCTCCCACACATTGGCATAGCTCCAGCGGGTCTTCGGCCCGGTTACTACTTTCATCGGATTGTTCATTTTTACTGCTTTACTCATAAATTTTTCCTCCTTGTCATTAAAACGGAATATCAAAATCTTCTGCTGCGCTGTTCATCGGCGGTCTTTTGTCACTTAACGGCACCAATGCAGGTTTCCCCTGCGGCTTTTCAATGAACTGCCCCAGAAGCTCATCAAACCTTGTCCTCCCCAAGAGTTTTGTCATGGCGGTTATGCCCAGCAGCTTATGCTCATAAGGGTCAAGCTTTTCTGCCTGAACCGCCTTTGCAACAGCCTCTTCGTCTGTGTACCTGCGGACGCTACGCCCTTCCACAACCTTGAAGCCATTCCATGCCTTGCCTGAAAGAGCCTGCTTTAAGGCGTACTCCTTCACATCCGCTGCCCAGGCAACAAGGTCATCCGCCCTTGAAAGCACCGCTTCAATATCAGTGTCTTCCAGGCTTGCCGGAGGTATAAAATCATACCTTGCCAGCTTCATATTCTCCTCGGCACGTTTCCTGCAGACTGCCTTTGCCCTGCAGAACCTGCACCACTCCCCGCAGGAAAATTCTCCCCCGCCTTCTGCTGCAAGCACAGCCGCAGGCTTCAGCGTATTTTCCGCCCAGGATAAAAGTTCAGCTACAGAGATGGTAAATACGCTCTCATCAGGAAGCCTTGGCTGGAAGATATGCAGGCTTACAGTATCGAAGTCATAAAGGCAGCCAAACATCTGGATGCCGCCAAGAGCATAACACATAAGTTGGCTATTGTTATCAGCCTTTACTGGCACACCCTTGCCATACTTAAGGTCGATTATATGCATGGTGCCGTCAGAAATAATAACGGCATCGCCGGTGCCGAAACCACCTGCCACATAATCTGAGAAATCCAGCTTCTGCTCAATCAGCACATCAGCATTATCTGATACAAACTCCAGCACATAACCTGCATAAGCATCGGTAGCGACTTCCATTTCTTCTGTCAGAAATTTCAGCTTCTTCCTAGGGTCACGGGTTTTCTGCTTCAAGAGTTTTTTCACCTTATGTTCAGCCAGAGCGTGTGCATCCGTCCCTTCTGCGGAATACTCGGACTTAGTATCTGGGAATGTCTCTCCCAGCTTCACGCTTGGCGGGCAATGTATCCAGCGATGGCTGGCGGAAGCAGATAATACTGCATGCTCACCCACGGCCAAGCACCTCCACCTCTGCACGAAACGCCACATAATCCTCCGGCTTTAGCTCTGAAAGTTTATTGACACCGTACTGCCCCAGAAGATTTCTGACCTCGGCAGTAAAGCCAACCCTTGCCTTCTCAGCACATACTCCTCGAAGTTCCTCAAAAGTCATCTCTGGCTTGTTTTCTACAGAAGAACGGCCATCTGCTTCAACCGATGCCTGCACTGGTGCAACCGAATTCTCCTGAGCATCAGCACATGCCGTATCAGCAGGTTCATTTGCCTGCCTATTCGCATTCAGCCACTCCGTCAATGCATCTGATATCCGCACAAGTCCTTCTCCGTAGGTCTTAAGGTCAGCGGCAATCTGCAAAAATTCGTTTCTTTTCACGATGTGTATCCCCTTTCTTTACATTTCTTTCCATCTTTCCGGCAAGCCGCCTGGACACAACGCTTATGGCGATAAGCACATCAGCCATCTCGCGGTCCAGGTTACTGCCGGTTGAATGTTTTCTTTTCCCCATGCTGTCACCTTCTTTCCAAGGCGTTCTTACCTGCCTTCACAAAAGGTAGACATGTGGAGAGCATTTTAGAACCAATCCAAGAAATTTTTTTCCAAAATATTTCTCAGCATAGCCAATGCCTTGTGCCTGCGTTTATTAACGCCGCGCTGACTCATTCCTACTACCTTACCTATAGCAACATCGGTCATGTCCTCATAATAGGAAAGCTCTATGATTTCCCTATCCAGCTCGGTGAGCTTGTCCAGTACTTCGTATAGTGCAGCCAGTTTCTCCTGTTTCATAATTTCTTCTTCCGGACTTGGAAAAGACTGTGCATTAACCTCATTCTCTAGTAGCACCTCATTTCCACTCTCGAATCCATGCCGCTGGTAGAATTTTTCTTCTCTCCATTGCGATTTTTTCATAAAATCACAAACTTCCTCATCAGCATATAACCATGCTCCAGCTTCACGCTTGCTACCACCACATCTCAAATAGCCCATATCCTCCGGAGCAACTCCTAATTCCTTGAATTTTGAATGTTCGCCAGAAATAAAAACCTTGTTCTCATAATTTGCCATATTTTGTCATCCTTCCTGCATAGAGCAGAAAGGACGAGCTGAAAACAATGCACTAAAAAAGGCAACACTAAGCCAGCTCAGAAGCCATCCTGCTCCTGAATCTAGCCAGCGCTGCCCTTTGGAAGACTTGCTGGTCACTATTAACTTGGATGCACCCACGCCAAAATATCCGGAAGCCACCCCGGACCATGAATGCACAGAGAGGAAATTCTCCATTCAACCTCATAAAATTTATGAAGCTGAATGCGGAATTTCTGCTGTTACAAATACGTTACATAAACATTAGCAGAAAAAATGGCGAAAATATTACAGATTTGTCGCAAAAAAATAGCCTGGCAAACAAAACATCCATAGATGTATTTGCTCGCCAGGCTAGTAAGTCACTTTCGCTTCAAGCTCCGTGCTGAGTCTATTTAGTATAATTCATAAGTTTAGTAAATTCTTTGAAAAGCAATTTCAAACTTACTTTGTGCTGCTTCCCCCTAGATTTTACTTCAATAAGGTCATTATCAGGCAACTTTCTGCCTATGCACACCTGATTGCCATCAATATCTGGTACACGAATAAAACCATCAGCCATATAAAAATTCCTCCTTACTTAAAACGGAATATCTCCCTCAGAAACGCCATATAAAGGATCATCTGTGAGGTCATCATTCATAAATTTGAATATCATTTTTCTTTTTCACTACAACTATAGCAAATTACATTCCTCCAAGCGAATCATAACCGAAGATTTAGAAACATCAAACAGTGCTGCTAATCCTGCAATTGCCTGCCAGTTATCTCTTCCGTATACAATATCATACTGACTTGCAGCCTCAATAAAAGTTATCCTTGGCATCAAAATTCTTGGTGCAATACCATTAGCTTGGCTTTCCATAATACTGATGTCATCTGTTACATCTGGAAGTTGGTTCACACTGCACTTACAGAATTTAGCAATCCTTGGCATCGTAAATTTCTGCATCCTATAGTAAAATCGGTGTTTATACCAATGAACGCATTCATGAGCTAAAGTATTATGTTTGCATCCAACATTAGTCTTTTTTACAGCCTCTGGATCAATTAAAACCGTTTTTCGTTTAAACATTTTGTTTTCATAACATCCATATTCTGGATTATATATTTCCATCATCCCATCAGTAAAAATGGTAGCCCCATAAATATCCGCTTCTTCTGTAATACAAACATATTGCACGTTGAGCCCCAAATCCGCTGCAATTTTTTCTATAGGTATTGCCATTGGGTATTTCAATGCATCTGGACAATACTCTTCAAGAAATTGTTCCGCCACTTTATCATATTCAGACGGAAGAATAAACGGGATCAAACTATTCAAATTATAATTCATCAATTGCCTCCTTTTCTTCGATCAATGATTTTATTAACCTCCTGCCAAAAATCATCGCCTAGCTTATTATTTCTTGCTCTTCTTAGTGCTACTCGTGCAGTAGGAATATCTTCGTCCATTATATATTCAGGAAGATCAGGGGATACCTGTTTTCGCTCTCTACCTGCAAGATCAAACATTTCATCGCGCTCTTCCTCGCCAAGATTCAATGCATCAGCTAACGCCGCAAGACCATCAATATCTGGTGGATTTCGTCTTCCTTTTATAATATCAGAAAGATATGTTACAGATACACCTAACTGTTCTGCTATCGGTTTCAATCTCATGTCTTTTTCTAAACGCTTTTGTGCAATGAAAGCACCAAATTCTCCTGCCATAACCATTCTCCTTTCGCTAATACGCTTTTTTGCGTATTTTTATTATATATTTCAATTCTTACGCTGTCAAGCTTTCTTAACAATCTTTTTTAACTTGATTTTGGGCATTGATTTTTCAAGTGTTATATGCTATACTCAGAGCAATAATTATAATTGAGGGAGAGATTGTTTATGCCTACGCATGGTGGAAAACGGGAGGGGTCTGGTCGTACCCCATTACCTGAAGATCAGAAAAAAATAGCCAAAACCATCTATATTACTCCCACCTTGAATAGTGATATAGAACAATATGCTTATGGTAAAAATTTTTCTGAAAAGTGTGTTGATTTATTGAGTTCCCAAATAAAACGGAGAAAACACTCCTCCTATCAAAATGTTAAATTCATAGATTTATTTGCGGGACTAGGAGGAATTCGCCTAGGATTTGAAACAGCTTTTAGAAAAAAAGGATTTAATCCTATTTGCGTATTTAGCAGTGAAATAAAGGACTATGCAATAAAAGCCTATAAAAATTATTATAATGAAAAAACAATTGCAGGCGACATAAGAAAAATTCCTGCAAAAGATATTGCTGATTTTGACTTTCTTTTGGCGGGTTTTCCATGTCAACCATTTTCAGCAGCTGGATTGGGATTGGGTTTTGAAGACACACGAGGAACCCTCTTCTTCGAAATAGAAAGAATTCTAAAGGAAAAAAAGCCCTATGGTTTTCTCTTAGAGAATGTTGAAGGGTTAATAAATCATGCTGAAGGTCATACTCTTTCTATTATTATGAGTCATTTAAAAAAATTAGGTTACTTTGTTTCTTACCGCTTAATTGACAGTCAGTATTTCGGTTTAGCTCAGTCTAGAAAACGTGTTTATATTGTTGGTTCTAAGGATACACATATTTCACTAGATAATTTTCAAGAAAGTACTGCTGTACTAGGTGATATTCTGGAAACCGGATTACCAACTGTTTACTCCAAGTTTACAGAAAAATTATTTGCTAATTTCACGCCGGATCAAGTTGTTGGAAAATCTATAAAAGATAAACGTGGTGGTTCTGATAATATACATAGCTGGGAAATAGGTTTGAAGGGTGATACAACAAAAGAGCAAGCACAATTGTTGAACCGTCTTCTACTAGAACGAAGAAAACGCAAGTGGGCTGCTGAGATTGGTATTGATTGGATGGATGGAATGCCCCTAACCGAACAACAAATTGCTACCTTCTTCCCACGAGATAACCTAAAAGAGCTCTTAGATAAACTGGTCAGTATGGGCTATCTAACATTAGAATATCCTCGAAAGAAAGTAGACGGCAGACGTGTTCCTGATGAAACAAAACAAAAGGGATATAACATTGTAACTGGAAAACTTTCGTTTGAATTCACTAAGATTCTTAACCCTCACGCATTAGCTCCTACATTGGTAGCTATGGATGTATCTCACATAGGAGTTGTTGACGGAAATGGTATTCGTAGATTGTCTATTAGAGAGGGTCAACGACTTTTTGGTTTTCCAGAAGACTACGATTTATCCTTTTTAAAAGAACGTGAAGCTTTTGATCTACTTGGAAACACAGTATGTGTACCTGTAATTGAAGCCATTTCTGAGCGCCTTGCCGATGTATATAAAAATTAAATATAAAAAGATGGCATAGATTTTTTACTCTATGCCATCTTTTTATATTTTCTGTACCTTGTATGAAGCTGTACTAACAAGCCAGTTATCATCTGAAAAAACAATATTATAAGGATTCTTAATGTAGTGTGGTTGATAACCTGGTTCACTGATACGATTGTAATCCACTAAGCACAAAATATATTTATCACCTTTCTTCTTCGCTACATCACATTCATTGTCTGACCAGTAAAAATGTGTCTTTCCACAGTAACATTTCACTTCGATAAAACGATCATATTTGTCACTATCTACTGCCTCATAGGACACAATATCATAACCAGCAGCTACATCAAAATCTGAAATTCGCTTAATCTTATGGGCTTTTTCTGGAAGACGACTTCTTTCCAATCCTAGTATAAATTCTTCTGCTTCTAATCCCATCTTACTCTGTTCTTCCTGTCGCTTTAATAACTGCTCTATGGTAAATTTCTTTCTATGCTCCTTGAAGTATTTAACGAAAAAAAACTCACAATAATCAGTAACCCCAATTTTACCATTTTTCTCTTTTTCAAATACTCCTGCAATAGTAAGAAAGTTACGCACAGCTGCATACGCTAGCGGAAAAGCTGACCGTTTTATACTCAGATGACCTTTCTCGAGATCAAATAATAACGTGTCTTGAGCGAAGACACCTTCCTCAATCAACTTATTTAAGCATAGCTTTATTACTTCATTAATTATTTCATCTTGCCCTTTTTCAACTACTTTATTAATGGAGTCAGTGGGAATAACATATTTTTCCGTCACTTTTACCAAATTAATATATTCCAGAAAAGCAATAGCTCCAGAACAATTAATAGTAATACCACTCTCCATAGCACATCGATTGTTAATTTCAAACCTGCTCACCTTACTTTTTCCGAAAATAATAGATATCAAAAAGAGCAGACCATCAATATTGCCTATCGAATTACATCTTTTTAGTTCTATTAACATATTTTGCAATTAAAGCCATAATATCTTCATCTCCTGTTTCCAACTCTGCATTGTCAAATAGAGGAATTGGCATACTTTCAATGATTTCTCTAAGCCTTGTCTCCTTTGCTATTAATCTATCATGTATAACCTGATCTATGGAATTTTCAGACAACAAATAGTAGTAATTTGTTGTTGTTCCTGGTTTTAATCCATAGCGATGAATTCTATCCTTTGACTGAATGAAATGAGCTGCATTAAAACTACGCTCAATGTAGATTGCATTATGGCATACCTTGTGCAAAGAAATAGACTCTGAAACAGCAAACGGGTTTGCAATAATAACTTTGAACGGGGAATCCTGTTTGTGAAAATCAGCGATAACTTTCTCTCGCGTTTCAACAGTCTCGTCATCATCATCGCCAGTTGCCACCGGAGTAGCACCATAAAGTGTTCTGCAATCAATATCCTCAGACAAAAGATACGCTTCAAAATCAAGGATGTTTTTAACATATATAGCCCACACAACAACTTTGCCACCATTAGCAATAATCCTATCAATAATTTCTTTTGCTTTAACAAACTTTGCAGGAATTTCCGTCTTTGAATACAATAGAATATCTCGAATAAGAGTGTCATCTTCAGTTACTGCCTCCGAATCGAATCCACCATAATCAACAAAATTTTTAAGTGGTATGCTTAACAGATCTGGATTTGTTGCAACCTGCATCATTCTAACCAAACGAGCTTTCACAAGGTCCTGCTTAAAACCACTATCCTTGTTTGAAATGATATCATTCATGTATTTCTTTTCAATAATATCATAGATGCGCCGCTGGGTTTCTCCCATTTTGACAATAATAGGAGCATTCTCTATCGCTTCTGGAATGCCCAAATCGCTCTTCTTTACTCTTATAAAGAATGGTTCAACAGCCTTTATTAAGTAATCAACACGTGAATCCCCCTCAAGTTTGCCCATATCTTTTAATTGATATACCTCGAAAGGAATTACTTTCTTAGTTGGCCATATAAATTTATAAATATTATACAAATCCTCATACCCATTTGGGGCAGGAGTACCAGTCAACACAACACGTGCAGAGCAGTAATTAGCTATTTCCAGCACACAAGATGCAATAATACCACCACTAGTGTTCTTAATCTTATGTGCTTCGTCAAGGACTACCATAACTTTGTTATTACGAAGGAAATAAATCAATTCTTCCTTCAGCTTTGGAACGGAGGCATAAGATATCAATGTAATTTTTGCAGAATTAAGAGAATATAAATATTGTTTTTTTTCTTCTACATCAACCTGGCCACTCAATCTTTTCGTTGATGGCTTTTCACCAAAACACTCTTCATACTCTGATTCCCACGGACCAAATGCGCTAAGTGGAGAAATAATGAGTAGTTTATCCACATACTTACTATCCGATGGAGCAAGATGTGAAAGATAAGCAAATGCCCCATAAACCACGCTTGTTTTACCAGCACCAGGAACGGAGAAGTTACACGCATTCTGGGCAAAGGCGAGATGATACGCAGAAAGAAGCTGTAACTGATACAAAGTTCTATTACTTAAATTAGCACTCACAGAATCAACAAAAGCCGTAAAGTCATCTATCTCACAATGGTTGTCACGAATTAACCGCGCTTTTTCAGCAAATTCTGAAAATCTCTGCTCCTCCATTACATACTGATTTACAGCTTCTGAAACATTGCCTGAATACACCAATTCAGCTGAGATATACTCACATATTTTTTTCAGTCGGTCTATACTCTTGTTGATATCATCATCTGTGGTAATCACAATTGCATCACCCACTATAGTGTACTGCAAGGTATCTTTCATATATCGCGTTGCACGCCTATTGCCAAAGATTGCATCTATATCTCCTGTAACAGTGAGATCACTACTGTTCTCATTAGACTCAAGACACAATTTTCTCATATACTAATCTTCCTTTACATTCCCAAAATCTCTTTAAATCTAGAAATCATACTATCTAAATTACGCACACAACCTCGAACATTTATCTCTTTTGTAAATCCTGGGTGTTCAACATCTATTACTTCAAGTGCTTGACAAGCCTTTATCAACTGCTGAAGAGGCTTTGCAGCATTGGCATGATTATTCAGTTTATCAATGCTCTGCACATAGTTTTCATCAAATTCATCACCTATCTCCTGCTTCCATTTCTTGTCTCGTGCCTTAAGTGCACGCCCAAGATCTGGCGGATTGGTTGCTATAATATCCTCTACACTATCTTCCTCCACTTCGTCAGTCACTGCAAAATGGTTATCACGAAACTGTTCCCATACTTCCTGTTTAGCAAAAAAACTGGATGCAGGTTTTTTTGCAGTAGGTACAGCAATAATATTACGGAACAATGCCTGATCAAATCTCGCTCTAATATAATCAAAAGCAATTAATTTCAAGTCTGACACATCAGCATCCGGGTCATATGCCCACATTGAAGGAACACCCGCCTTGTACTTCTTGAGTGCAGAATCAAGTTTTAAGAAAGAATCCTCGTTTTTATCAAGCTGCGTATACATACCAGAATATCCATACTCATCAAGATAATCATCCATCAAACGCAGTGCAGACAGCATAGTTCTGATCTCTCCAACCTTGACATCCATCATACTAGCGATATCATCATCTGTAAAACCTTCGTCTTTTAAATCTTTGCACTTAAGATACTTTTCAATAGGATTGTAGTCAACCTTAGCATCTTCCCCCATCTGATAGGTAGTCTCCAATGCCAAGATTTCCTTCTTATCAGCATCTTCTGGTAAAATGATAGCAATGAAATATTTACAATGCCCCTTCTCATTATAAGGAATGCTACTATCTGCCATAATATTATTCAAAAGACTTGCACGCCTGTTACCATCAATAATGATGCCATCAGCAGTGACAATACCATGCTTCTGCTGATGTTCTCTCAACAAACGTTCCTTCGTCTTCTTATTTGCATCAGGTTTAGATTCCCACAGAAATTTCTCAATGAGTGCCTTATCATCTGCATCCTCTGGATCCAGCGTGTGATTCTGTCTTTCATAGGACTTAACCACACTGCCAATACGCCCATTGTACGGATTATAAACAAGATATTCTAGTGGAATTTCATACGCATTCAAAGTAATTATCCCACCATGATAAGTAATAGGAATTCCTGTACGACAAGCAGTATCTGGGTGATCAGTAAATTCTTTCAGCTTTGCTTTTCTCTCAAAAGCATTCATATGTAATCCTCCAATCAAAAGTCATTGATGTGATCAGCTATAATATCTTCTAAAAGGCCAAGATTTTTAAAGTTAAGAACATAATCAGAACAACGATGAATCTCTCTCATATCTGCCTGCCTACCAATCCATCCAGCACCATCAAGGAAATTAACAAATACAAAATTACTACCCACTTTCTTTCTAGACTCAACGGTTTTACGAGCAGCTTCTTTCTTACTTCCCTGACTACTTGATGTTGTAACACTATAGGAAACATCAAGTATCAACTTTGGATCATTCGGACTTTCAATAACGAAACTAACCGCACGGTCAAGCAACGGCACCCTGATATTACTCTGATAATCAAGACCATAGATGGCACAAACACGCTTTAGTTCACGTTCTACATCACTAAGAACAGCATCCCCGATACCATTACTATATTTTCCCTCAAGCCCTTTTTTAACCAACTGGCGCACAGTCTTCTCATCTTTTAGCTTATTAAGAGTTTTTTCGTCCATCGCCATATTTTCAAGGTAAAATGCAGGAATGCACGCCTGTAGATTCTCATCATTTTTTCCATTCCAAATGAGATTCAATATGCACTCCATCATAATCGGACTATCCATCATGGCGGTTCTTATTTTGTTCAGTCCCCACTCAGTCTTCTCATCTTTTAGCTTATTAAGAGTTTTTTCGTCCATCGCCATATTTTC
>CAMBLS010000054.1 GCA_945868485.1 uncultured Lachnospiraceae bacterium
CAATATTATTTCTCTCAGAAATCATACGCTCATAAACGGCACTTTTGTTCTCATCTGGAAGGTCTAAGGATTTCGTTTCCACAGCAAGCAGTTTAATTCCATACTGTTCCAATGTAGTTCCTATATTTTCCATAATTGCAGCCGTCAGTTCTCCATCACGTCCGCTGATTACTTCCTCCTGACTCAAACTACTGATCACGTTTTTCAGACTGTTATATACAATGGTATCAATTCTAAACTCTGCATTGCTTTTCTGGGCACTTAAGGTCTGTGTATATTTCTGAGGATCTTCTATTCGCCAAAGTACAAAGCAGTCTGCTATCATCGACTTTTTATCCCTGGTCATAACATCACTCACAGCCAGGTCATATATCAATACTTCATTCTGTATTTTTTCCTCGGTCTGAATAAACGGAATCTTTAAACTGAGTCCCGGCGTCTTGCGGATGCTTTCAATTTTTCCAAACTGCTTAATCACTGTATATTCATTGGGATAAGTCACAACCACACTTGAGCTCAACAGCACAAAAGCTACGACTATTATTACAATAGGAATTGCAAAACCAAACTTTTTCTTCATCGTCATTCTTCCTTTCTCTCTTGTGTATCTGAACCAGTAAAGGATTCTAAGGGCAGCATGGTCTGAGTGGTTCCGTCACTCTTCTCAATAATGACCTTCATATCCGGAAGAATCTCTTCCATGGTTTCATAGAACATTCTCTGCTTAGTAATCAACGGATATTTCTGATATTCCGCATAAAGCTCATTGAGTCTTGCAGTCTGTCCCTTGGCTTCATTAACTCTCTCTTCTGCCTGTGCCTGCGCAGTCTTTACGGTTTCATCCGCAAGCGCTCTGGCTGCAGGAATATCCTCATTTCTTTTCTGGTTCGCTTTGTTAATGGAGGTTTCCTTTCCCTGCTTGGCATTCTCTACGTTTTTGAATGCATTGATCACCTCCTGTGTGGGCGGTTCCGCATCCTGAATCGTAATATTAACCAGCTGAATGCCAATATCCTCCTGCTCAAGTCTGGTAATAATCTTTTCCTTGATGGACGCCTGTATTTCATTCTTTCCCGTAGTAATTACGCTGTCCACATCATACAATCCGATGGTGTCACGAATATAGCTCTGTGTAAGATTCTTTAAAATAAAAATCGGATTCTCAGATGCGTACAGGTATTTCGTAGGGTCAGTTACCCGATACTCCACATAAAAATCTACATTCACAAAGTTATAATCCCTTGTAATCATAAAGGATTCCCGATCCATTGATTCTCCTGTTGTTGTATCATAACCAATGGAAAATCCATTAATGGTTTTAGGCACCTTTGCAAGGCGCTGAATGTAGGGCATCTTCATATGGATACCTGACTCCTCCACTACCTTAGGTACACCAAAGGTAGTGATTACAGCATACTCATTTTCTTTCAATGAATAAATGCTTCCCGCAAGAATGTAAATGATAATCAATACCCCAACTACAATTCCTACTCCTTTGGCAATTCCTGCTCCAATCTTTTTGCCATTGGGATTCGGCTGCTCATACACATTGTCGTTTCCTTTGTTCTTAAACATAGTTTCCTCCTTATAAAGATTATTTGGATACTGCAAAAAAAGACCTTTATCGCAGTATCCATCTGCAATAAAAGTCTTGCTACAGTTGCCTGATTTAAAACGGATATCTTTATCGTCCTGACGTTTTAAATATACCTTGCGGTATCAGCTACTCCCTTTTATCTGTTGAAATGATATTAGCATTTTGTTAATTATTTGTCAAGATTTGTATGCAATTTTTTCATGCATATGCAACAGTCTTTTTTCATATGTTTTGTTAACCTGTTTTTGTAGGAAGCTCTTATGAAAAATATTCGCAATCAGCTCTCCCTTACCATTATATGTCTCCTGATGGCAGCAATCTGTCTGCTCATTGGCGAGCACTTCCATCGCCACAATATATCCTCCATAGAAGTTGCAGCCGGAACCAACGGTGATTATATCAAGTGGGTGGATTTCAACGTTTCTTACGAGGCTCTTTGTACCGCTTATGACTTGGATGTGGAAAGCTATGATGATCCCATCCATTTAAACTGGATTGAACTGCTTGCTTATGCTGGAGCAAAATACGGCGGTTCTTTCGGCAAAGACAGCATCTCCATAATACGTAAGCTGGCATCAGAGCTTTCTTCTGGCGAAACAACCATTACAAAACTTACAAAGGACATGGATTATTATGATTATTACTATGAAGCATATGAAGCTGTTCTCGGAGGCATGGTAGGGGAATATGAAATTGAGCAGGAAAATGAAGCCGGTCAAAAGTGCTGGAAGAAGGTCTACGGACTCAAAGCCTTTTCCCCTATTGCAAAGGGCTTTGAATACAGCGATTACGATGATTTCGGCTCCTCTAGAAGCTACGGTTATAAGAGGCAGCATCTTGGACACGACATGATGGGACAAATCGGTACACCCATTATATGTGTGGAGTCCGGCTATGTGGAAGCACTCGGTTGGAACCAGTACGGAGGCTGGCGCATCGGAATTCGCAGCTTTGACGGAAAACGCTATTATTATTATGCTCATCTGCGTCAAAACTTCCCCTATGCCCTTGACCTTAAAGAGGGTAGCGTTGTCACTGCCGGAGATGTGATTGGGTATATGGGGCATACTGGCTACAGCACCAAGGAAAACACCAACAATATCGATACCGTTCATTTGCACTGGGGTCTGCAGCTTATTTTTGACGAATCACAAAAGGAAGGAAATAATGAAATATGGATTGACTGCTATGCCCTTACCCGCTTTCTTTACAAAAACAGATCCCTCACCGAAAAAAATCAGGAAACCAAGGAATGGTTCCGTCATTTTCAGATGAAGGACCCTGCCGTAATTAACTATCAGAAAAACAACTAAGTTCCTATTTTCTATCGGAATAAACAAATTCACGTTGGATGACAAAGCTTAAGAAGAACAACAGCACATCCACAGGAATCTTTACCAGAACTTCCGCTCCTCCAACCAAAGGATAAAGATACCCTACCAAAAGCGCACTTAAGGACATCTGCACCACCGCCAGCAATACATATCTAGGCAAAGTCGATCTGATACTGCCTTCACTCTGAAAAACAACCTTTAGGTTTAGTGCATAATTGTAAAGTGCCGAAAGAATCCTTGCCAATACCGTTGCCACCATAATATAAGTAATACCACCCCATTGTCTGTCCTTTAGCAGGAAGCAAAAAAGCGAAAACAGTGCCAAATCCACCACGCTGGAAGACAGGGAGGAAAAGAGAAATTTGCCAAAAATCAGGTATATTTTTATTGAATCCTTAATCGGATTAAAATGGCTCGTTTTATTATCTTCAATATATATGGTTCGAATAGGGACCTCCACAATGGGTATTTTCCGGGATTTTGTTTCAAGAAGCATATTGGTCTCAAACTCAAACCGCTCTCCCTTTACCTTAAGAAGCTGTTCCATAAAAAAGGCCGGAATTCCACGAAGCCCTGTCTGGGTATCAGACACCGTAATTCCAGTCAGGTAACGCATTACTATTCTCGTACACTTATTTCCAAATTCCGAACGTGCCGGCACATGATCGCCTTCAAAGCACCTGCAGCCAAGGATCAGCGCATCTGGATTAGCAAGCATTGCGTCCACGCAAGCCAAAATACATTCCGGCGAGTGCTGCCCGTCAGAATCCGCTGTAATTGCCCCCGGCATTTCTTTAAATACCTGTAAACAGTAATTGAATGCTGTTTTTAGCGCACGCCCTTTACCCTGATTTACTGCATGATGCAGCACCCTGCATCCATAGGTTTCCTCTGCCTCCCGAAAGAAATGTGTAAATTTTTCTCCACTCCCATCATCTACCACGACTATATTCTTGAAACCTGTCTCTTTCAATTTCTTTAATAAACCGAGCAACTTATCGTCCGGTTCATAAGATGGGATAATAATTGGTATTTCCCACCTTGTCTTATCCTGTTCCATAGACCTTCCGTTCCTTTATCTTATCCTCATACATATCATAGATCATACCTGAAATACTGCTTAAATATGACTCACCGTATCATTCATCATATTTGGTCAGACGGACTTCTCCTCCCAGATCTACCACCTGGTACAGACAACTATACTCAAATTCCTCATTATCGGTCAACAGAGTA
Organism: uncultured Lachnospiraceae bacterium; assembly: GCA_945868485.1. GTDB lineage: Bacteria > Bacillota > Clostridia > Lachnospirales > Lachnospiraceae > Suilimivivens. The sequence goes on from CAMBLS010000054.1 coordinate 4,168, forward strand.
AATGCCTTACTCCCGCTTCCCTCCAGCTTATCTACATATAAAAAACCTGCATGTGCATTTTGAATTGCATTGACAATATCCTGACTTTCAATGTTATCCGCATCCATGTTTCCATACATCACAGACACCGGCGCCGCCTCGAAGCTTATGTAAGTGTTTCTTACCCAGCTTACATCTGAAATATCCCTAAGATACAATACTCTTCCTATACTTTCCCTTCTGCCTGCATTTACGCTTTCACAGAACCACTCCGCTGCAACATCCACAATTTCATCTCTCTGTTCCAACACCTCTGTAATGCCATTCCTATAACCGATTAATCCGCGATATGCAGCCTGATAATCTGTCGTAAGCAGCACAAAAGCTAGACATAAGACAACACCCCACAAGGTTTTGCTCTCTTTAAGAATCATCCATGCAATCAGATACAGCCCACCAATCATAAACGGAGCACCGTACCTTTCAATAGAACAGATCATTCCGTATGGTTCCAAATACTGGGTTTCTACGGCAAAAATGGTCAGATGGCTGATCAAGTTAAAACTGTAGAACAAAACTCCCGTGACCAGCATGAAAAGCCCTGTATACACAGCCATTCTTTTATTTATAATGTGAAACCTGTACATGAAGAAAATGAGCAACAATATCAGGCAGAATAGGCTTAAGGGACTTAAATCAATGGCAAACGTATTTGCCCTGTGAAGTGGCCATTTCACAAATGCTTCCACAAATGCCTTTACCATACCCTCCTGGTAGAAGGGAATATTCATACTCCCTGTTGCCATCTGTATAGCTGTTCCGGTCAGCTTTGCCACCCTTCTATTAAGCAGGCAAAAAGCAAGCCACGACCCTTCAGTAAGCACAGGCAATAACGTCACAAGCAAAAGAGCCCTGTAAGCTTTCTTTCTACTCACTAGATGATAACCATAATCAAACAGTAAACCAAATGCCACCCAGATAAATCCAGTATTCTTGCAAAGAACAAGAACCATCAAATACAGTGCCTGTCTCCCATAATAAAACAACCGATCATGCCCTTCCCGATCCACCACTGACACCAGAAACGCGCCATAAATCACTGCCATTGTAAGATCTGCGCAACACCCATCCAGCCAGAAAGCTTCTGCCACTACCGGAAAAAGCCAAAGTACCACCGCACCTGCTACCATTTGAAGAACATTTCTCTTTTTCAAAATTCGGAGTAACGGAAATAAAAATGCCAAATTCATAAAGTAATATCCGGCAAACATAAGTCCTTCCTCAAAATAATCCGGTGAGAAATGCAAAAACCACCATTTCATCATCTGCGTTCCCGGAGGATAATCTCCAAATTCAGCTGCAACATTGGCATATTTATCTGCAAAACCATTCAGATAAAACAGCGACTTTGCATCCGTAGCCCAGAAATTATAATCATCCCACCAGCTGACTGCTTTATCCTTTACACAGACTGTAACCACTATGACCATTACAAGTGCAGTAATCGTTCCCGGATCAGTTAGTTCTTTTCGTACAAAAAGAAGCATTTCTCTGCGCTTTTTTTCTGACATTCGAAAAAAAGAAATTCCTACTGCTATCAGAAACATCATTGCAAGATAATCCGAAAAAGTCAGTCCCCGCAAAAAACAAAGCAAATAGAGGAGCAAAACCAAAATACTGACTCCTACCGGAATTGTCTCCACCATCCTGACTTTAAATTTCCAACTAATACCTAATATTAAAATAAGCAACGCAGCAATCTGAAAAATACCCATATACTTATATTCCCTTTTACCTTCGCAAACATAAATTGATTATAGCAAAAAGATGTGTGGTATGCCACACATCTTTTCTATTATCTTTCTATTATTCATTAATGAAATATCAATACTCAGGTTCAATCAACCCGTAAGTATTTCCTTTTCTCTTGTATGCTACATTTACCTGATCAGTTTCTGCATTTACAAATACAAAGAAATTGTGTCCTAATAACTCCATCTGGATACAGGCATCTTCCGGATACATGGGCTTGATATCAAATTTCTTAGTACGAATAATCTTAATTTCCTCTTCTTCCATGTAATCTTTTTCAATAAATTCCTGTTTGAAAAAGCTTACCGACTGTTTCTGATCAACTATCTTATTCTTGTACTTTTTCAACTGCCTTTCTATAATTTCTTCCACCAGATCGATGGAAACGTACATGTCGTTGCTGACCTGTTCAGAACGGATGATACTTCCCTTTACGGGGATGGTAACTTCAATTTTCTGTCTGTCCTTTTCAACGCTTAAAGTTACATGTGCTTCTGTTTCAGGATTAAAGAATTTCTCCAGCTTGCCAATCTTGTCTTCAACTGCACTACGAAGCCCTGGTGTAACCTCGATGTTTTTACCAACAATTATAAACTTCATAGTCATCATCCTTTCCTTGGATTATTGTATGAACATTATACCACAGTCTGCATCTGTTATGCAACAATTCAAATCTTTTGTTTTATAATTAAGTTAGTTTTCGGACAATTTTATTCATCGCATTTTGACAGCAATTTTTTTTGCATTTCTGCATTTCTATCACAATTCACAAAACGTCCGTTCTAAATCAGACTTTAATTCAAATATAAATTTCGTTATTTCGTCGGTGGATAATGTGGATAACTTCGTGTATAAATCACAAATGCCTTTTTTATCAGCTTTTCCATGTGGATAACTTTTTTTGCCTTTTTTCTACGATATCCATTTTTTTGAATACTTGATTTCTCAATTTGTTAATTTTGTACAACCCAATTTTTGTCAATAGTCTAAACCCCATAAAATTAATTTCTGACATTTTTACGCTTTCTGCTGGTCTATTCAAAACAAATGCCGCACCCTCACGGATGCGGCATTTTATTTGAATTCCATTAGAAGATTCTTCTGATAGAAAGGATGGAACGATAGTTCGCATTAGAGATAATAATACCTGTTTTAGCAGTAGATGCATGCACAATCTGGCCATTTCCAATGTAAATTGCCACATGCCCCGAATAGCATATAATGTCACCGGGCTGTGCATTTTCAAGGCTACCTACTGCAGATCCTACGCTTCTATCTGCTGATGATGAATGTGGAAGACTGACTCCAAAATTATTATATACGCTCATTACAAATCCTGAGCAGTCTGCACCATTTGTCAGGCTGGTTCCACCCCATACATAAGGATTTCCTACAAACTGGCATGCGAAATCTGCAACGGACTTGCCCAGTTCACTTCCACTTCCTGATGTAATTACGGGTGCTTCTATTACCTGTTCGCTTGAAGATGAATTCCTTGCTGCTCTTACAGCCTTAGCTGCCGCCTCCTGTGCAGCCTTTCTCTCCGCTGCTTCCTTTGCAAGTCTGGCTTCTTCCTCTTCCTTAGACTCTGCTTTTACAAATTCGGTGGACAGTTCTACATATTCTCTTGAAATGTAGCCATCACCTTCCTCGATATTTACCTTAACCCACTCATCTAATTCTTCTGTTACCAGAAGCTGGTCTCCCATTGGCACCATACCTAAAACAGATGAATCAGTACTGGGTTCTTCTCTTACATAAAGGGTAGTGGTGTTTACTGTTGCAATTCTTGTGCCTACCTCTCTGGCAAGCTTTACTGCTGCCTCGCCTGTGACACAGTACTCTGCTTTTACATAACCTGTTACGCTTCCTGACGTAATTTCATACCAGCCATCCTGCTCAGAAACAAACTCACCAACAGAATTGTCATACAGCTTTCCGAGGATCTCGCCTTCTTCACTTGGCATGCTTCTTACATTTACATAATCGTTAACATCTGCAATTACCAGTGACTTAAAGCCTTCCTCTTCCTTCTTAGCTGCCAGCTCATTTTCCTTTTGGACAATAGTCTTTGTGGTAGTTGCAATCAATGTTTCCTCAATCACTTTTTCTTCATTGACGTTTTCCTTGGGTTTCCCCACAGGAGAAAGTGTTGCGGAAGCAGTTGCTTTTGCTGTTGCGGTAGCAGTAGCCTTTGCTGTAGCACTTGCCGTAGGGAGTCCACTGCTAAGTGTCCCTTCCTCTGTTGTGTTCCCTGCTATGGAACCTGTTTGAGACTGCTCATCCTTAAGGCTCTTTACGCTGGTTGCATTAGAAGAAAAAAAATAATCAACTCCGGCAGAGGGAAGCCCGTTTGCCTCCGCTGCCCATATATCCATATTCATGCCAGAAAATAAAAGAACTGCCGCTGTAGTACACACTGCAACTCTTTTCATTATCTTTGCATTCTTTTTCTGCATGAGTACCTCCATTTGAAATATTACAAATTTGTTACGTTCGTTAATAAATATAACACCATACATTCTATATGTCAACCCGCGGAAATAATTACCAATAATAAAAAAAGCCCATAAAATTAGGCTTTTTAACATAATAAAAAAGCGCCGAATCAATATCTTGCGCTTTTTTATAATTTTGTAACTATTATTCAACATGATTTAGTAGGTAGTCCAAAATTGAAGTAATGGCATTTGCACCGTCAGAAACAGCTGTCACAATCTGACGTAATTTTTTCTTTCTCAAATCTCCTGCTGCAAAGATTCCCGGTCTGCTTGTAGCACAATCCTCTCCTGCAATCAGGTATCCTTTCTCATCACAATCTACCAAATCTTGTAGTAATCCTCCAGATGGAATAATACCTACTGCCACAAAAACACCGTCTACCAGAAGTGCCTTTTTCTCTCCAGTCTTCACATTTTTTATTAAAAGGGAATCCACCTGATCCTCTCCACTAATCTTCTCCACAACTGTATCCCAAATAACCTCCACGTTAGGAAGCGCCATCAACTCCTTCTGAAGCACTGCAGCTGCACGCAATTCATCCCGCCTGTGAATGAGATAAACCTTTTCACAGCCTCTGGCAAGAAAAATTGCATCTTCAACCGCCACATCACCTCCACCAATGACTGCGGTTACTCTCCCTCTGAAAAATGCACCGTCACAGGTTGCACAATAAGAAACTCCCATTCCCGAAAGTTCTTCTTCCCCTGGAATATTCAGTTTTGCATGAGTTGCCCCCATGGCTGCAAGCACAGTCTTTGCCTGAAGCTCTCCCCCATCTGTTACAAGAGTAAAACCTTGGGCATTCTCCTTGACTGCTTCCACCACAGCCTCCCGGAATTCACATCCCAGCTTGTCCGCATGCTCCCTGAACTTCATTCCCAGGTCAAATCCATTGATTCCGGGAAGACCGGGATAATTGTCTACCTCATAAGTATTTAGAACCTGCCCACCGCTCATTGGGTTCTGCTCCAGTGTAACCGCATGAAGCCCTGCCCGCTTCGCATAAATGGATGCAGATAATCCGGCCGGTCCTGAACCGATTATTGCAACATCATACATATCCGCTTCCTCTTTCCTTCACTCTCCGTCTAGTGTTTTATATCCATCCACCATCCATGGCAATCATCTGACCGGTCAGATAATCCGGCAAATAAAGCATCTGTCGAATCATCTCTCCCGCTTCCCTAGCGCTTCCAATTCTGTCTGCAGGGATTTCTTCTCGCAAAGACTCCATTTCTTCTCTGGTAAAGCATGCATTCATGTCCGTATCAATCACACCAAATGCCACTCCGTTTACCTGAATACCGCTGGGCGCCAGTTCCTTGGCAAGTGCCTTGGTAAAGCTGTTAACGCCTCCCTTGGCAGTGCTGTAAGCCACTTCCATTGATGCACCTACATTCCCCCATACCGAGGATACATTGATAATCCTGCCTGCCTTACGCTGTACCATCTGAGGAATGACCAACCGACAGGTATAAAACAGTGCATTTAAATTAGTATCCATCACATCATGCCATTGCTGTATGCTCATGTCTGTAAGCAGTCCTACATAAGAAATCGCCGCATTGTTCACCAAAACATGGATTTCTCCAGCCTGTTTTATCATTGTTTCCACCTGCCCTGCATCTGATACATCACAAAGGACAGTCTGACAACATATATCATAGGTGCCTTCCAACTCTTTTTTCAGTTCCTCCAATCGATTTATGGAACGTCTGCAGACCAGAACCAAATCATAACCATCTCCAGCCAAAGCTCTCGCCGTCTCTGCACCGATTCCTCTGGACGCACCCGTAATCAATGCTCTTTTTCTCATTTCTAATCTATCCCTTTATCTCAAATCAGGTTTCGAATGCCGTCACAAATCCTTCCAGCCACCTTTGGATTATTCATGGTAAAGATATGAACTCCATCCACGTCATTGGCAATCAGATCAACTATCTGATTGATTGCATATGCCATGCCTGCATCAAACAGCGCCTCTTTGTTATTCTCATATTTATGAAGAATTCTTTCAAATTTCTTCGGCAGCGTTGCACCACAGGTATTTACCATCCGCTCGATTTGTGCCCGGTTAGTTACCGGCATAATTCCTGCTTCCACAGGCACATTAATTCCTGCAATTCTTGTTCTTTCATAGAAACGATAAAATGCCTCATTATCAAAAAACAGCTGGGAAACCAGATGATCTGCCCCTGCGTCAACCTTCTTCTTCAGATTGTGGATGTCCGTGATGGTGTCTGGCGCTTCCAGATGGGTTTCAGGATAACATGCACCGCTTACGTGAAAATCTCCCTGACTCTTAATGTATTCCACCAGTTCACTTGCATACTTAAAATCCTGCTTCATAGGAATATTGGGATTTATGTCGCCGCGAAGCGCAAGGATATTTTCAATTCCTGCCTCCTTCAACTGCCCTAAGATTACGCCAAGTTCCTCCCTGCCGTAATGAAGGCAGGTCAAATGCACAATAGGTTCTACACCGTAATTGTTTTTAATCTTTTTGGCAATCTCCACCGTCTGATTGTCAACAGCGCTGCCACCAGCGCCAAAGGTTACACTAATAAAATCCGGATGCAGATCACACAGCCGTTCCAGAGTAGCATCAATGTTTTTCAGAGCTTCTTCCTTTTTGGGAGGAAAAATCTCAAAGGAGAGCACCGGCTTCCCCTGCACCTTCTTTGCTTCAAAAATTTCCGTAACTTTCATTTTCAATCCTCATTCCTGTATACGCTCTTTGTGCATATTTTCTATATTTTACTTATCCTTTTTAAATACAAAAAGCTTACTAATCAAATAGTTTGTAATTGTTACCAGCACCGCCGATACAATCTTGCTGATACCATCATTAATCCCCCATAAGGTTACCATCACAAACATCACTACCATATCGAGCAGCAACGTAGATACTCTGGACATAGAAAACTGTGTGGCTTCCTTTAAAATATTTTTTTCCTTGCTCTTAAAAACAAATTTACGGTTGGTCACATAAGCAAATGCCACACCTGCTATCCATGACAAAATATTTGCAATCTGCAGCTGAATTGCATTTTCTGCATCTAAAAAAGTAAATACACTGATAAAGTAAACCGCCCAACTGAATAAAGTGGTCATAACACCCACAACAATGTAGTTTACGATTTCCTCATGTTGTCGGTATAATTCCTTTAGTTTCTCCATCTAAATTGCCTCCAACGCCTGCTTAAGATCTGCAATCAAATCTTCCTTATCCTCTAATCCACAGGAAATACGAACCAGTCCTGCCGGAACTCCTGCTGCCTTCAGCTGTTCATCGGTCATCTGACGATGTGTAGAGGTTGCCGGGTTTAAGCAACAGGTTCTTGCATCTGCCACATGGGTTTCAATAGCAGCCAGCTTCAAATGCTTCATGAAGGTTTCCGCTGCTGGACGACCTCCCTTTAATTCAAAAGATACCACTCCGCAACCACCATTTGGCAGATACTTTTTCGCTGTTTCATAGTATTTGTCTGTAGGGAGTCCTGAATAATTTACAAAAGCTACCTTAGGATGTGCCTGCAGAAATTCCGCTACCGCCTGTCCGTTTTCAACGTGACGGGGCATTCTTACATGCAACGATTCCAGTCCAAGGTTCAATATAAAGGCATTCTGCGGAGACTGCACACAGCCAAAGTCACGCATCAGCTGGGAAGTACATTTGGTAATAAAAGCTCCCTCTTTGCCAAATTTCTCTGCATAAGTAACACCATGATAAGATTCGTCCGGAGTACAAAGTCCGGGGAACTTATCTGCATGTGCCATCCAGTCAAATTTTCCTCCATCAACAATGGCTCCCCCTACTGCTGCTCCATGTCCATCCATATACTTGGTTGTGGAATGGGTCACAATATCTGCTCCCCATTCAATGGGACGGCAGTTTACTGGGGTAGGAAAGGTATTATCTACCACTAACGGTACACCGTGCTTATGTGCTGCCTTGGCAAATTTTTCGATATCCAAAACCGTAAGTGCAGGATTGGCAATGGTTTCACCAAATACTGCTCTCGTGTTGTCCTTAAATGCTGCATCTAATTCTTCTTCCGTGCAGTCGGGAGAAACAGAGGTAACCTCTATTCCCATCTTCGCCATAGTGACGGAAATCAGATTAAAGGTTCCGCCGTAAATAGAAGATGAAGACACAATGTGACTTCCACACTCACAGATATTAAAAAGCGCAAAGAAATTTGCTGCCTGCCCTGAAGAGGTAAGCATTGCTGCCGTACCGCCTTCTAATTCTGCAATCTTTGCAGCCACATGGTCGTTGGTGGGGTTCTGCAGACGGGAATAGAAATAGCCAGATGCCTCTAGGTCAAACAGCTTGCCCATATCCTCGCTGGTTGCATATTTAAATGTAGTTGATTGAATAATCGGTATCTGGCGAGGTTCACCATTTCCCGGAGTATAACCTGCCTGTACACATTTCGTATTCATCTTATAGTCGCTCATTTTTAACCTTGCTACCTTTCTCTTTTCAAGTTTGCGGCGTCTATTCACAGCCGCTCATTTTCCACTGTGCTTATTATAATACAGGAAAAAATTTTTTTCCATTCAAAAATATCCTTGGATAGAGTAAACTTACTGTCAGTTGGAAAACAAATAGAAGTCCTAAGATAAAA
>CAMBLS010000055.1 GCA_945868485.1 uncultured Lachnospiraceae bacterium
TTAGTCCCGCAGGATTTTAAGTCCTGTGCGTCTGCCAGTTCCGCCACGCCGGCATTCATATTTAATTTCAAATGGATGGAGGTGGATTCGAACCACCGAAGCAATTTGCAGCAGATTTACAGTCTGTCCCCTTTGGCCACTCGGGAATCCATCCATATATCAGGTCGGATGCTTCTCTAATCCTGACAATAATAAGTTATATCATAACCCTATTTAAAAAGCAAGAAATTTTTAGGTGTACGTTTCTCATACTTCAATACAATTGCTGATGTTTTGGAAAGCGTAATTGTAATCTTTCCTGAGATCACAGGATACTCATGAGATTCTGTAGAATAGCCATCTGCCGTAGTAAGCATCATGCTTTTTACTACGCTTTCTTTGGGAATACCTAAATGCCAGACAGATACATCTCTGGTTATCTCATGGTCATTGTTATTTACCAGCACCAAAGTTACTGCTTTCCTGTTAAATCTGCCGTAAGCAAGGAAATTATAATCATTGTCTACATATTTAAGGGAACCTGTCAGAATCTCTTCATTTGCTTTATGAATTCGAATCATTTCTCTATGGAACTGTATCAGTTCCTGATCTTCATGTCCCCATGGATAGGTTCTTCTGTTGTCAGGATCAGTAAATCCACAGACACCAGCCTCATCACCATAATAGATGGTTGGAGCTCCCGGCCAGGTCATCTGTATCACTACTGCTTCTCGCATGACTGCCTTATTCACCCCTTCATTTGCTGCCTGAGCACCCAGTGTATTGATCCTTCCTACCTTTTTGTTTGTTCTGGTAAGAAATCTGGAGTGGTCATGGTTGGAAAGCTCGTTCATCGCAATCTGTAAGGACGGCGTAGTGAAACTTGCCATATGGTGATTCATTGCTCCGATGAAACTGTCAGAATTACCGTACAAATCCCCCCGGTAATCATCACTGTGCTTCTGCATGCCAGTCAAAAACCACGTCACCGGCTCCATGAAAGCATCATAGTTCATAACGGTATCCCATTCCTTGCCATTGAGCCAGTCTCTTGGACTACCATAATGCTCTGCCAGCACAATAGCATTAGGATTTGCATTTCTCACTGCTTTTCTGAACTCTTTCCAGAAATAGTGATTAAACTCAGGGCTATGACCTAAATCTGCAGCAACATCCAAACGCCATCCATCCACATTGTATGGAGGCGATACCCATTTTGCTGCGATATACATTACATAGTCGAAGAGTTCTTTGGACTTTTCGTAGTTCAGCTTCGGTAAGGTATCATGCCCCCACCAGCCATCATAACTTTTATTATACGGCCATGCATCTTCATTATAGAAATGAAAATAGTCATGGTAAGGACTTTCCTTACAAATATGCGCACCCTTTTCATAACCTTGTGCATTTTCATAAATTCTTTCCCTGTCCATCCATTTATTAAAGGAACCACAGTGATTAAATACACCATCCAAAATGACCTTCATGCCTCTTTTGTGTGCTTCTTCTACAACCTTGGCAAACAGTTCATTGCTGGCATCCAGATTCTTTTTATTGGTAACTCTGTCAATGTATCTTGAAGCATATCTATTTTCTCTTTGGTCAGGATAAAGGAGTTCTCCCTCATCACTTACAATTCTTCCAAAATGAGGGTCGATATTATCATAATCCTGTATATCATATTTATGATTAGAAGGAGAAACAAATAACGGATTAAAATAGATGACATCAATTCCCAATCCCTGCAAATAGTCCATTTTATCCAGAACACCTTGCAAATCACCTCCGTAAAATTCACGGACATCCATGACCGCCGGATATTGATTCCAGTCATCTACATGCACTGTTTTATCCCCAATATACTCATATTCAGATGTAAGCACATCATTTGAAGGATCTCCATTACAAAAACGATCCACATAAATCTGATACATTACGGCACCTTTTGCCCACTTTGGAGTCTTAAATCCGGGAATAATACGGAAAGCGTACTCCGGCAAGGTCCCCGCCCCTCTGGTGTCATAGATACATGTAATCTTTCCTACCTGAACTTCAAAATAATAGGAAAACTCTTCATCTTCAACTTCTATCTCACAGGCAAAGTAATCAAAATATTCATCATTACTTTCCTTTATCATGAGATGCCGAGCCTCGCCATTAATCAAAAAAACTCTGTCAACGTTATTAATAGCTGATCGAAACCTGATGGTCACTTTTGAATAAGGATTTGGCTCACAAGGAGATACATAATCTTCTGTAGTATCACTAAATAAAGCCTTTCTGTTAAAGACAGGTCTCATTTCCGATATATATTGCCTGTTATACTCTGTTTTAAGAAATTGATTAAAATCCATATATCGTTATCTCCGTTTCCAAATAATACAAGCACATGTATATATTATACTATACTTGACGGTTTATCAATATACATCATGCCTAACATCACAACGATATTACTACCAATTTGACTATTTCCTTATACTTATGGACAGTAAAAAAGACAGTAAACAAATTACTGTCCTTTTTAGAGAAGGTATTTCTTTCTTATGGGGTATAGCAAAAAACTATATAATGTATTGGGGGGGTTACAAGTAGTATAATAGCATACCCCCTCATTTTGCGTAAATACTAACGATTCACAAATATTACAATTTTACAATCTCATTTTTGTGCAAATCTACCAAATCCATTCCAGTTGATGCCTTAAATGGAGTTTTCCTATTCGAAGAGTGCCTCAAATTCCTCTCTTCCAATCTTTTCTTTCTCAAGAAGCAGTTCAGCACACTTATGCAGAACATCCATATGCTCTAGGATAATTTCCTTTGCCTTTGCATAGCATTCATCAATAATCTTCTTTACTTCCCTGTCAATTTCACCAGAAACCAACTCGCTATGACTCTTGGCATGCGCAAGATCTCTTCCGATAAATACCTCATCATCATCACTATTATAATTAATTACACCAATGTTCTCGGACATACCGTACCTGGTTACCATATCTCTGGCAGCCTTAGTTGCCTTCTTAATATCACTGGAGGCTCCTGTAGTGATATCGCTGAAAATAATTTCCTCTGCAATTCTTCCTCCAAGAGAAACCATGATATCCTGCAACATCTTCCCTTTAGTAATAAACATCTCATCATTTTCAGGAAGAGGCATGGTATAACCTGCTGCTCCCAGCCCTGTGGGAATAATAGAAACCGTATATACAGGTCCAACATCTGGCAAAACATGGAAAAGAATTGCATGACCAGATTCATGATAAGCTGTAATCTTCTTTTCTTTATCCGTTATAATACGGCTCTTTTTCTCTGCACCGATTCCTACTTTAATAAATGCCCTTTTTATGTCCTGCTGCATCACGAAGCTTCTGTTTTCTTTTGCCGCCACAATAGAGGCCTCATTTAAAAGGTTTTCAAGATCAGCTCCGGTAAATCCAGCTGTAGTCTGGGCAATCTGCTTTAAGTCGACATCCTCTGCCAGAGGTTTATTCTTAGCATGTACCTTGAGAATGTCTTCTCTTCCTCCTACATCCGGTCTGTTCACACTGATTTTTCTGTCAAAACGCCCCGGACGCATAATTGCAGGATCAAGGATATCTACACGGTTAGTCGCCGCCAAAACAATAATTCCCTCGTTAACTCCAAAACCATCCATTTCCACAAGCAGCTGGTTCAGGGTCTGCTCCCTTTCATCATGACCGCCGCCCATACCAGTACCACGTCTTCTTGCTACTGCATCAATTTCATCTATAAATACAATACAGGGTGAATGTCTTTTCGCTTCCTCAAACAAATCACGTACTCTGGATGCACCTACACCTACAAACATTTCGACGAAATCCGAACCGGAGATACTAAAGAACGGAACCCCTGCTTCACCTGCAATCGCCTTGGCAAGCAATGTCTTACCTGTACCGGGTGCACCCTCTAAAAGAACACCCTTGGGGATTCTGGCTCCCACTTTCGTAAACTTCGCAGGTTCTCTTAAGAATTCAACAATTTCTTCCAGCTCTTCTTTTTCCTCTTTTAACCCAGCTACATCCTTCAATGTAACCTTTCCTTCTCCCATAGACAGCTTTGCACGACTCTTGCCAAAATTCATCATTTTACTGCTTCCGCCGGCATTTTGGCTGTTTATCATTACGAAAAAGAATACCATTGCTATGATAGCAAGCAAAACAGGAAATACACTGGTAAGGAACCAGCTTTCTTCTTCCACCTTTTTAACATCCGGATCCAAACCATAAGAAATCAAGAGTTCCTCAATTTCTGATACATCCGTCACATAAAGAGTCTTGCTGGGACCCTCTTTGAAAACAAAACTAACTTCCCCGGTAGGTGTCTCTCTTCCAGGAGAAATAGTTGCATATACAACATTACCCTCTTCCAGATCCTGCATCAGCTTTCCTCTGGAATATTCCACCTGATTATTATCCAATAAACTGGGAATAATCAGCAGTGCCAAAAGCAGAAACAAAATTACAAAATAGGCACTATTTCCACGATTTTTCTTGTTCAATCCAATTACCTCACTTGCTTAAAATCTTCTGCTTTACCATTAGGCGTTTAATTCTACTACACCGATATAAGGAAGATTTCTATATTTCTGATCATAATCCAATCCATATCCCACTACGAACTCATCAGGAATCTGAAAACCGGTATAATCGACATGCACATCTACTACTCTTCTGTCAGGTTTATCCAATAAAGTACAAAGTCTTAAACTTGCAGGTCCCCTATCCTTCAGCATTTCCATAAGATAGCTCAGGGTACGTCCAGAATCTACAATATCTTCAATTACAATAACATCCTTACCCTTCAAAGGCTCATCTAAATCCTTTACAATCTTTACTACACCACTTGATTTTGTTTCACTTCCATAACTGGAAACCGACATGAAGTCCAAAGACACAGGTACCGTAATTCTTTTTGCAAGCTCACACATGAAGAAGCTTCCACCTTTCAAAACACAGACAAGATGAACTTGCTTACCCGCATAGTCTCTGCTAATCTGCTCTCCGATTTCTTTGATTTTTGCGTCTACCTCTTCTTCAGAAAGCATTACTCTAATTTTTTCAGCCATTTTAATGACTCCTTTCTTCTGTTTGTATCTATTTCGGATTATCCAACACACATACCTGTAAAATATTGCGGGTGCTATCCTGTACCTTATAATATTCACTGATTCGATAGCCGGGTAACCATATTACATGCGATCCTTCTGCCAGCAGGTAAATTCTGCCACGCTCTTCTCTGGGAATCTTCTCATTCACAAAATAATTTTGTAATGATTGATGCCCCATTTTATCATTGATTGTCAGATAATCTCCTGCTCTTTTTGTTCTGAACATAACAGACGAAGTTATTTTATCATAATCAAACCATTTCGTATATGTCTTTTGTGGAATATTTTGAGAATATTCCCGCGAAACTACTGTAAATTCCACTCTTCCAATCCCCGGAATACTAAGAACAGATGGAGCTGCTACCTGAAATACATTTACAGTTTCTTCTTCAAGTGCCTGCTTTTTACAAAACTCTCTCTTTTGTATCATACCCAAATCATATTTTTTATAAACCACAAGATCATAGGGCAAATGAATTTCTTTGTTTCCTCCCGACTGAAAAAGAGATAGAATGCTTCCGATATGAGCCGCTGTTATATCCTTTCTACGTCCTGCTGCCTTTTCCACACACGAAAGTAAAATACACCCCTGAATATATTTATCTTCTCTAAAATAATCAGGAAGCCTGATCAGGACAGTTCCATCCTTTTCGGTTTCTACGCAATTATTCATAGCAGCTTTTGTCTGACGCTCTATATACTCTTCTGCTTCCAGGAATTGATCTGCTGCACGGCTCATATTGGAGACAGCTCCCTGGCAAACCTCCCTTTCAGCATATGTAAGAATATGGTGTCTAATGCGGTTTCTGGTATAAATATCCTGCTCATTCGTACTATCCTGGCAAAAGGAAATCTGCTTTTCCTTTAAATATGATTCAATCTCACTTCTTTTTAAACAGAGAAGCGGGCGGATAATCTTACCATTTACAGGTCTGATACCACTGGCCCCGGCAAGCCCTGTTCCTCTAAAGAGATGAAATAACATTGTCTCAGCTCTGTCATTACTGTTATGAGCAACAGCAATCTTACCGTTTCTTCCATTCAACGCCATTTCAAAGGACTTGTATCGAATGTCTCTTCCTGCCTCTTCCTCGGAAATTCCTTGTGCTCTTGCACATTCTTTGACATTAACCTCTATCAGATAAAATGGTATATCTTTCTCGTCACACAGTTTCCTGACAAATTCCGCATCCTTAAAAGCATCCTCTCGAATGCCATGATTGACATGCACCACCTCAAGTATAAAGGGAATTTTCTTTCTAATTTCAAGCAACATAAAGAGGAGGCAGACAGAATCTGCGCCTCCTGAAATTCCGGCAATGACCACATCCTCCGGCTCTATCATCCGATACTTTTTTACATAGTTAAACACTTTCTTAATCATACTTTATAATATAACGGAATTTGCCAAAAAAATAAAGTATCAGTCCTCTTTTTTCCATATTCCAATAACCAAAACCGTCATATCATCTCTGATGCGTCCTCTGCATTGATGAATACAGAAATTCAATATGGCATTTGCCATTTCTCCCGGATTTTCCAAATCAGTACTTCCAATCAGTTCCGGAAGCATGTCCTCTCCTATTCCCTGAGAAAGAGCGTCCAATATCCCATCTGAAACCATAATAATATAGTCTCCATCCATTAAAGCCCTACCCACTGTTTCCATATCAGGTTTTTGAAATATTCCCATTGGAAGGTTACCAGAAGAAATACGATCTACCAGATGCTGTCTTTTAATATAGGTGCATGCGCTTCCTACTTTCACGAAGCGACATTCCCCACTATAAAGGTCCATACTGCATAAATCCAATGTAGACATATTCGCATTTTCTTCTCCCGTAAGCAGCGCACTATTAATCATCTGAATTGCCATTTCCATCTGAAATCCTGCTTCCAGAAACTTCTGCATCAGCTCTACCACCATTGCACTGTCACTGCAGGCCTTATCTCCGGAACCCATTCCATCGGAAAGCACTACTGTAAGATTACCTGTTCCCGTTTCAAAAAAAGCATAGTTGTCTCCGGAAATTTTTTCTGTCTCCTTTACTGCTTTGGCTACACCCGTAAGTACATGAAATTTAGCCTCCTCCACATAAAAGTAAGTCTTCCATTCCTCACCCACAAAAAGAGAATTATCCGGTGCGCCTACAAGACGCATATTCAAAAGAACTGACATCAGATCACCAACCTCTTCCGCAGAGAGATTATTTTTTTTAAGTGCTCTCATGGTTAAAGAGACCTCCATGCGGCCCATTTCATTTTCAATTAAATATATATTTTTTATCTGGATATCTACTTCCTTAAGTGCATGTGCAATCTGCTTAAACCGCCTCTCACCCATAGGAACACATCTTCTGGATTCATCCGCAAGCTGCATCATAATCTGTGCCATTTCCTGTAAATGTGCCACCAGCAAATCTTTATTTTCATTTAATCGCTTTTGCCACACATAATCTCTCCTATCAGTATCAGGTTTTCCTTGTATACTTTCCCTATAATTTTCTGTTTCTTTAAAACTTTCTGCTAGCTCTCTGATAGAATCTGCATAAGTAATCAGCTTTCTTCTTCCATATTCCGGCAGTATACTGTTAAACTCTTCTCTTTCGCCTGACATCTGCTTCTTCATATAACCGCTTCCTCCTGCAATATAGATGACATGGCTAAACTACGCATGGGAAATATTATACAAAATTAATTACAAACAATTTGTCAAAAGTACGAAGCAGATTTTAAAAATCATATGACAAAAGCCGCAAAAATACACCCTGAGAGGTTACTTCATTCCATAGCCTTCAGGGTGTATTTACATTGCCTATTAATTTTCATCCTTAAATAATATCTCACCTTCATATACCAATCCAAGCTTATCTCTTGCCACTTCTTCCACATATTTCTTGGTTTGAGTATATTTTTCAAATTCCTCTATCTCTTTGGCACGTTCTTCTTCTGCTACGATCTGCTCCTGCAACGCATTCTCCTTTTGTTGATATGCCTCTTTCTTTGCCATCAGCTCTATGCTATTAAAGGCAACTACAATCAAAAGCATAAACACAACAATCGAAACCAAAAACATGCCAAAACGATTCTGTCTTTTCTTTCTATATGCAACTTTTTTCGCCATATGCATTCCTTCATTTCTACAATTTACCCTTAGGGCAACTGATTACTCATCGTTTACATAATGTTATTTTAAGTAATTTAAACTTGCACGTCAACTTATTTTTTATATGTTTTCCTGCTTTCTTTCCTTTTTTTGATGAAATACATAATATGCAATGTACCTTTTTCCATATAAATCTGGCCGGCTTAAACAAAAAACAGATAATTCCTGATAATATTTGGAAAGTTCTGGCTATTACCAATGACACAATATAAACTACCATAGTACTAACTGTTTTTTTATATACAATCATTCCCAGCGTTGCACCAAATACTGCAAACCACCTGAGAACCCCGTTGTTTTCTTCGTATAGCATATAAAAAACACCTATGGCACATGCAATCCAAAAAATCATATCTTCTAGGGAAATCATAAGCAGATTGTGACGTATCAGTTTACGCAATACCAAAAAACCATCATATGTCAGACTAATTACAATTCCCATTAAAAAAGAATGTAGAAGAAATGTTACTTCATTTATAATATTTGGGCTCATAGGCACCTACTTAAATAGCCTTGACAGCAAAGATTCTCCCTTAGCCCCCATAGTGGACTGCTCAGAATAAGTGAAACTATCAATCCTGCCATCAATATCCACTTCTCCTTTATCCAGCGTTAACCTATTTACATGAAGCTCGTTGCCCTTAATCATCAGCATTCCCTGATCTGTTTCTAAAATAATTTCATTTTCATCAAAGGACAGCACGTCACTTACTCCCGTGAGATTACATGTCCTTCTATTATTCAGTATCAGCTTATGCGCACGTTTATTTACATTTGTCAAATCTTCCATAAAAATAATCTCCTGATACAATCTTCTCTATAAAAGATTATATTAGGAGAATCTGGTTTCTAGACTAACATTTTGCATTTACAGATAGCGAAATAGGTCTTTTGCTTCCTCTTTTTTTACCGTTTCCTGTACATTCAAAACTTCTACCTTCACATCTTTATTTCCAAAGGCTATGGTAATAATATCTCCTTCTTTTACATTGGCAGATGCCTTGGCAGGCTTATCATTAATCAATACCCTTCCTGCATCGCACGCTTCATTGGCAACAGTTCTTCTCTTAATTAAACGGGAAACCTTTAAATATTTATCCAGCCTCATAATTTTTACTCCTTCAGAATGAGCAATTTTCTATAACATAAATAAAAGGACCTGCAAAATGCAGGTCCAGCAAGAATCCAATCTTAAGCGTTGATCATATCCTTTAAAGCTTTACCAGCTTTGAACTTAGGAGCTTTGGAAGCTGCGATAGGCATAACCTTACCTGTCTGAGGGTTTCTACCTTCTCTAGCTGCTCTCTTAGATACTTCAAAAGTACCAAAACCAACTAATTGAACCTTTCCATCTTTCTTTAATTCTTCTGATACAACATCAGTAAAAGCCTTTAAAGCCTTTTCTGCATCCTTCTTGGATAAACCAGCCTGATCTGCCATAGCTGCTACTAATTCTGTTTTGTTCATCTCGAACTCCTCCTCTTTATATGAGTGTTTTTATCAATAGATGTCTCTTTTGAAACGCCTATATTTATATATATCGTCTTTAACTATGTTTGTCAAGAAAATTTTGCCTTTCTATGCGGTTTTACAGGGATTTGTTACCACTTACGGTATTTCCGCTTACCGTACTGTCCCCGTTCTGCGTTTGATCTGTTTCTGTCTTATTACCACTTACCGTATTTCCACTTACAGTGCTTAAACTTGATGTATTTGTAGCTTCATCATCCAGGTCTGGGAACGCATACGTTACATCCTGGTCATCATCTTCAATAACTATAGTATAACTTCTGGTAACATATCCTGTCTTACGCAGTGTAATTGTGTGCTCTCCTACTGTCTTATCATAGGTAACCGGTGCAATTCCCATATACAGATTATCCTGATATACTTCAACATCCTTAGGGGCCGAAATAGTAACCCTGCCACGATTCTCCTCCTTTGCCTGAGAATCAGAATTGTTGCCTGAAACCGTTGCTTCCTCCTCCATCGAAACTCTGACTGTAGTTTTTTCTTCCTCCACCTTGAAATAACGGGAAAAATCTTCATAACCATCTGCTTTTACTGTTATCTGATGAAGTCCCAATGCCAATCTGACAGGATAGACTGTCTCAATCTGCGCATCATCCACATAAACCATTGCATCACTTGGTGAAATCTCAAATGTAACAATTCCTTTTTCAGGCACTTTTACTTCTATATCTCCCAGGTCAAGCACCGTTTCCCTATTCCGTTCAATTGTAATTTCTCTTGTTTCTTCTATTCCTGATGCAGTGAGTCTTACCGTATAGCTTCCCTCTGGCACAGTCAGCAACATATCCGGCACAATCTGAGCAATAACAGCCTGTCCTATTTCTATCCAACCACCCAGCACAGCCTCCTCGTTGTCAAGATCTAAATATCCATGACCCCTATCTACTGAGATGCTCATAATGCTATGCCCTTTACCCTGAAAAGAGAGCACATCCTGATGAATAATCTGTGAGAGTTCAATAGCTTTTCCATCTGAAAATATCAATACACCATTACCAATGCTATAACTTTCTTCCCCAATGGTTGCGCTTCCGTTCCCTGCATTCAGATTATACTTTTCTATGCCTTCATACTTCCATGCCTCTTCCGAAAGTGTAACACGCCCCAGCCTCTCAAGCTCACTATTATAGGTAATCTCTGCAATGTCTCCTACATGCAGCTGTGCTGCTGTCATTGCTGTGCCGTATCTGTCCTGTATCATTGTGGCACCATCAAAGCTTAACGACTTATTTTCATTTCGATCCACCAGATACATATTAATTGTGCGTCCGGCTTCGTCAACAGACCGAATAATCACAGATGACGCAGAGGTATAAATGTCCACAGGCTCATCCTCTTTGCCATTTTCATAAGCACTTTCAAAAGTAGATTCCTGCGCCATACTGGCTGCACTGCAACCCGTAAGGATCAAACATAATCCGCAGATTATTGGTTTTATCATCTTTTGTATTTTATCTTTTTTTATCATTGTTTACCCCATGTATACGATCTGCTTTTATCCAAAGTATATCACGAAGCGGATAAGAATGAAAGAACTATCATATTCCATACTTTTCCTTAAATCTTTTCAAAAATATCTGTTTGTCTTTTTCCTGCTCTGTTACCTTTTTAAGCTTTTCAAGGTTTTTCCCTGGAATCCATGCCTTACCTGAATTAAAATAAAAATTCACTATTTTCCAGAATTTTTCCGGATAAGCAAGCCGATAATATAATTGCAGGTAATCCTCTTTTTCCAGCTGTTTTACTCTATTGTAAGTATCTACCAGCTCAAATCCGACATTTTGTGCCCATCCACTTTTCTCCAATAGCTTCCTCATAAAAAGGTATAAATCCCTGACGGGAATATCATAAACACATTTATCAAAATTAATCAGATTCATCTCTCCATCGGAAACGATAATATTATGATATTGATAATCCCCGTGGCAAGCGGAAAAGATTTCTTCTTCTCCTTTAAAAGCCTGTAATTCCTCTGTGATCTGTAAAGCTGAGTGAAAGAAATAATCATAATCTTTCATCAGATAGATTTCGAAATCCGTTTTCTGACTTCTTTCCTTTAGGAACTTTCTTACTCTGCGCAATTCCTTATTGTGCTTTTCAAAATCTGCTTGTGCATTGCGGGATGTTAATGTCCCAAACATAATTTCTTCCATTCTGGACACTTGATGCAGCCTTGCCAATGTACTCACTGCCTGCCTGCATTCATCCATATCTCTTACATTACATTCTCTTCCCTCAAAATACGTCTTAAGAATATAAGAAATCCCATCCTGATCCTGTGTCAGGAGCTCCTGCTCCTTATTTCTGATAATGCCTTCCGCATTCAGAAATCCCCTCTCCTGTATCATTGTAAGCAAAGCATCCTGAAACAACACCTTCTCTCTATGTCCGGTATATTCTTTCAATATGAAAATCCCCTGATTTGCCTCACAAAGAATAGCGCCCCGCCCTTTCCAGGTACGAAGCACTTCTATATCATAATTGTCCAGTAAACTGACGCTTCTGTCATTCACAGTGATTACCCCCAATTTGTGTCATATCCTATCTTATGAGTAACCACTATAAAGTATTACTTAAATTCTCTGGCCAATTTAATCAGTATTTCTTTTTCGTTTTTAGCTGGCTCTTCTATTACAACATTTAAAAGCTTTTTCAGCATTTCTCCCAGCTCTTTTCCCGGCTTCATCCCTGCATCCTC
The DNA here is from genome assembly GCA_945868485.1 of uncultured Lachnospiraceae bacterium. Classification (GTDB taxonomy): domain Bacteria; phylum Bacillota; class Clostridia; order Lachnospirales; family Lachnospiraceae; genus Suilimivivens. The sequence goes on from CAMBLS010000055.1 coordinate 12,507, forward strand.
TATCAAATCCCTCCCGGTAACAGCAAGACCTTTTAAGGAGACACATTGATTACAGGCAAGTATTTCATCATATATCTCATGAATCTCTTTCAGCTTTTTTTCCTTTTCCTCCCTACGGTAACTACTCTGTGCCTTGATATCTGCCTCTTTCACCTCAAATAACAACGGAAAGATATCTTCTCCTGTTTTCATAATTGCACGCCTGACATATTTTGCCCCAGGCTCCACCTCATAATCATGAAATTTAACCAGATTACTAACCGTATAAATCGTATAATTATCAAATTTCAGCCTCCGTAAAATTTCTTTCGTCATTTTTTCGGAAACTGACGGATGTCCATAAAAATGATTCTGCAGCGTTATTGTAATCATGCTGATTACGGTATTATCCAGA
>CAMBLS010000056.1 GCA_945868485.1 uncultured Lachnospiraceae bacterium
CCTTATGTGTAAGACTGGAGTTGGAACCAGCACTAGAGAACGAGGATACATGACAGATGAAATTTTTAATAAAGTAATTGAGGAGATTAAAAGCAACCCCATTGCATTAAAGTTTGTGGGACAAGGGGAATCTCTTTTACACCCTAAGGCAGATGAGTATATTAGAATTGCAAAAGAAAATGGAATTATTGTTCATTTAACTACGAATGGTAGTTTGCTCGATGAAAAAATGATGATGAGTATTATTGACTGTGAGCTTGATTCAATTAAGTTCTCTTTTCAGGGGGTAGATGCAGAAGGTTATAAGCAGTTAAGACAAAAAGATAATTTTGAAGATTTATTAAATAAAATTGAGCAGTTATATAAGATGCGTGGGGATAGGGAGTTTCCTTATATTACTATTGGAACCTCCGTAACAAGTGAGAGTAAAGAACAGGTTGAAGTATTTAGAAATAGATGTAAGAACATCTGTGATAAGGTCGAGGTGGGTATAACGACTTTGGAATTTATTGATCTTAATAAAGTTAAGAGCGAAGCTGTCAGGGAAGAATTAAGACTCATTCAGGAAAAGCAGAACCATATTAAGAAGCGTTATATATGTTGTCCACAAATTTTTGATACAATTGCTGTGAGATGGAATGGAGACATTACAGCTTGTTGCGCAGATTTAGATGGGGTAATGACATTAGGTAATATTAACGAAACAAGTATACGAGAGTGTTGGAACTCTTCGCTTGAAAATAAATACAGAGAGATATTGGCAAAATGTGAATATGATAAGTTGGCATTATGCAAGGATTGTTATGATGTATATGGTTGGACGTATGGCGATAATTAATAAAGTATAGGAGTGAAGCAATAAGTCATGGATGGCCATTTGAATTTTTGGAAGGGGAAGAGAGTATTATTAACGGGGCATACAGGCTTTAAAGGAACCTGGATGAGCGTAATGCTTGAGAATCTGGGGGCAGAAATATGTGGTTATTCTCTGCCACTGAGTAAATCTTCTTTCTATTATAAAGTCTCTCCCAATATCAAATATCACGTAGAGGGAGATATTTCCGATGAAAAGAAAGTATTTCAAACAATTGATGCTTTTCAGCCGGAAATTATTATTCATTTAGCTTCGCATTCTTCATTGGAAGGAAGCACGAAAATACCTGATTTTATTTTGCGAACAAATTTCATGGGATGCATGAATGTTTTAGAAGCTTCACGAAAGTTGGAATGCATAAAAGCAGTGGTAATTGTAACAAGTGATAAGTGTTATCAAAATATGGAAACAGATGAGCCTTATGTGGAAGATTCACCGCTTGGTGCTAAGGATCCATACTCTACAAGTAAAGTGTGTCAGGAACTATTGACGAGTTGTTATGAGGATACTTTTTTGGGTAAAGATGGTAAAAATATTGGTATTTCCACAGCAAGAGCAAGTAATGTAATCGGAGCCGGCGATTATAATATATCAAGACTGATGCCTTACTTGTTAGACAGTTACCTAAATGACAATGTGCCGCAGATTAGAAACCCTTATGCAATAAGACCATGGCAGTTTGTTTTGGATGTTTTATATGGCTACTTGTTGCTGACAAAAAAATTATATGAATCTTCTGGGATTACTTCTGAGTATAACGGAGCATATAATTTTGGACCGAGAGAAGATGGTTTCGTACAAGTGGGTGAGGTAGCACAGATGGTCGGTAGATGCTTTGAAAATGCTACTTTTATCCAGAAAGAGGCAAAAGACCACATTCGGCAGGAAACACAGGTATTGAAGCTGGATAGTTCCAAAGCGCAGAAAGTTTTAAACTGGAAACCACAAAAGTCACTGGAGGAAGCTGTCTCTCTGACGGTAGATTTTGTGAAAAAAGAAAAAATGGGAATAGAGACAGCTCGTCTTTGCCGAGAGCAAGTAGACAGTTATTTAGAAGGAGTAAGATAAAATATTTAGGGAATTGATTTCTGTTCTGAAGAGATTTGTAAGAGGTGCTGATGGATGTGGTTAAAAATTTTCCCAATGCAGAATATACTTTCGGTGAAGTAAGCAGGTCTGTCAGAGGAGAAACGAATATATTAAAATTGGACAGTACAAAGGCACAAAACACCTTAAACTGGCATCCATTATATACAGTTGAAGAAATGGCAGAAGAAACAGCAAAGTTTATTATGCGAGAAAAGAGTGGCACGGAAGTAAATGTGCTGTGTAGACACATGATAGAAGCTTATCTGAAAAAGGTGGAGCATGGATATGAAGGATGAACGTTTAAAGTTATATCAAGCCATGAAAAGAATTAGAATGGTAGAGACTGCCATTGCTGATAACTATAACAATGAGGTTAGAGAAATGCATACACCTATCCATTTATATGATGGGCAGGAAGCAGTTGCGGTAGGCGTATGTTCAGAATTGAACAGGGAGGATACTGTTTTCAGCAATCATAGATGTCATGGACACTATTTAGCCAAAGGCGGAGACTTAAACAGAATGATGGCTGAATTACACAATAGGGAAACAGGATGCTGCAAAGGGCATGGAGGTTCTATGCATTTGATGGATAAGAAGCATGGAGTTGCACTGACTTCTGCAATCGTGGCAGGTAATGTTTCTATTGGAACAGGTTATGCACTTGCGGAAAAGATGAAAAAGAGTAATCACGTTTCTGTAATTTTTTTTGGTGATGGCGCTTCGGAAGAAGGATCAGTTTACGAAAGCATATGCTTTGCGGAGCTGAAAAAACTTCCGGTTGTGTTTGTGTGTGAGAATAATTTATACTCTATATCAACCCCCATGGATCGAAGAGAGCCTAATCAGGATATTTCGTCTAAATTTGAGACAATTTTACCAGTTCATAAAGTGGATGGGAATGACGTAATCGCAGTAAGAGAAGCGGCTGGAATTGCTATAGAAGCTGCAAGAAGCGGAAAGGGGCCAAGTTTCCTTGAATGTATGACGTATCGTTTTCGTGATCATCATAATGTGGGAAACGGAGTAGACGGGCGTTTTAGAACTACAGAGGAACTTCAAGACTGGGAGAATAATTGCCCCATAGAGAAGTTAAAGAAAGAAATGCTGCTGGAAGGTATTGTAAACGAAAAGAAGCTGTATGATATAGAACAGAAGATTAAACAGGAGATAGAAGAAGCATTTCTGTACGCAAGAAGCAGTTCCTGTCCGGCTTCCAGTGAATTGTTTGATGGATTATGGGGGTAAATAAATGCCTTGGACAATAGTTAATAAAGAAAATGAAATTGATTGTGATTATGGAAACAGTGAAGAGGGAGCAAGAAAGCTTTCTTATTCTGAGGCGATAAGAGAAGCCTTGATGCAGGCGATGACCTTGGATGAAAATGTTTTTATAATGGGACAGGGGATTAATGACAAGATAGGTATGTTTGGTGCCACAACGGACATATATAAGCAGTTTGGAGAAGTTAGAGTTTTCGATACACCATTAGCAGAGACGGGATTGACTGGTGTGGCGGTAGGGGCTGCCATGAATGGACTTAGACCAGTTTATTGCCATAATAGACCAGATTTCCTTATGCTATCTATGGATCAAATCGTTAATCACGCCTCAAAATATAATTATATGTCAGGAGGACAGTGCACGATTCCGCTTGTTATATGGGCTGTAACAGGGCAAGGTTGGGGATCAGCGGCACAACATTCACAAGCATTACATGGATTATTTATGCATATTCCCGGATTGAAGGTTGTAATGCCTACCACACCATATGATGCAAAAGGGCTTATGCTACAGGCTATTGCGGACAATAATCCCGTTTTGTTTTTAGATCATAGGCAGATATATAATCAGAAGGGTAATGTGCCTGAAAAGATGTATAAAATTCCTTTTGGAAAGGGAGTGGTCAGACGAACAGGAAACGAGATCACCATTCTTGGAATTTCATCTATGCTTCAAGAAGCATTAAAAGCAGCTGAGAAATTGGAAAAAGACGGTGTTTCAGCCGAAATAATAGATTTGCGAACGATCAAACCGTATGATATTAATCTGGTTGTGGAATCCGTAAAAAAAACAGGGTATCTGGTTATAGCAGATACCGGATGGAGAACCGGGGGAGTTGCGGCAGAAATTGCTGCGGAGGTTTATGAAAGAGCATTTGAAAGTTTAAAGGCACCAATTGAAAGGGTGACATTGCCGGATTTACCTACACCAGCGGCGTATACTTTGGAGAATGCATATTACAAAACGGAAGAAGATATTATTGAAGCAGTTGGCAGGCTGCTTGGAAGGAATTAAATATGAAAAGAGTAATCATTGGTGGTGCAGCTGGTTTTATCGGCAATGCGGTTGCAAGGCGGCTGATAGACCAGGGAGTGCATGTTGTGGCTGTGGTTAAGCCAGGAACCAGTCAAAGTGCAGAAGCGTTTCGCTTGAAGGACTTGGACGCCACGGTAATTGAGTGTGACTTGAAAGAGATTGAAAATCTGCCTAAACTGATTAATGTACAGGGATATGATGCATTTTATCAGTTTGCATGGGACGGTGTAGATAAAGAGGCTTTTGCTGATTATGAAAGACAGATAGATGGCATAAGATGGATGATAAAGTCTGTAGAGGCAGCATCAGCTTTGCGGTGTAGAAAATTTATAGGGGCTGGAAGCGTTACCCAGTTGGAATTGTTGTATCAGGAAGGCCGCTTTTTTACAGAGGATAGGCATAAGTATTTCAGAGCAGCGCAGTTGGCAAGTGAAATTATGGGGAGAGCGGTTGCAAGAGAAAAGGGGATACAATTTATATGGCCGATTATTATTAATGTGTATGGGGAAGGAGAAATTGCGCCTAGATTGGTAAACAGTATGATTAGAAATTTGCTTGCAGGAAAACACCAGTCATTTAGCCCGGGAGAGCAAATGTATGATTTTGTGCATATACAGGATGCAGCTAAAGCTTTTTGCCTTCTTGGTGAAAAAGGTAGAGAAGACTCGCAATATATTATTGGTAGTGGAACAGCCAGACCTTTAAAAGAGTATCTTGCAATTATTCGAGATGTAGTAGCTCCTGAAATAAAGCTGGGGCTGGGAGAACTGGAATTTCATGGATTAGAAATGACAGAAGACATGCTCAATATAGACTCTTTAACTAAGGATACTGGATTTAAACCGGAAATTACATTTGAAGCAGGAATACGGAGAACACTTGAGTGGATTAAGAGAGAGGACGAAAAGGCTGAAAATGAATAGTGTTAAAGATATATTTGATACGTACAAATTGCATACTAAGGACATAGAAGTTCCTTTGGAGCAGGTAAAGCGGGAATTGCAGCCATATGAAAATAAAATTGTATTATATGGTGCAGGGAGTGCGGGAATAGCATTCTTGCATTATTTAATTGATGCAGAAATATTTCCCTGCTATTTTGCAGATGGCGATAAGGAAAAGCATGGAAAAATATGTGAAGGGTTGGAAGTTATTGCACCGGAGTCCATCATTGAGCGGGTTGGAAGCGATGCAATGGTAATTGTTACCATAAATACAGATGGAAAAAGCTACTGTAAGGATTTTAAAAAGGAGCTGCTTGCAGGAGGGCACCAAGGAGTACATAGACGGTTGAAAGAATGCGGATGCTCCAATGTAATTGATTATACATACTTCAGAAGATGTTATCAGTTATTTCAAGGCGAAAAATATAATTTGCCAGCGTGTTCTGATGTGTATTCTATGTTAGAAAATCAAGATTTAATAGAGAAAGCTTTTTCAGTTATGGAAGACGACATGACCAAAAGCACTTTTTTAAAGCTGCTGGAGTTTAGGCTGTTAACGGATCAGGTGGATATTCCCACATTACCTGAGAAAGGAATGTATTTCGAATATGATCTTTTTCCTAAAATCAATGGTGAAGTATTTATTGACTGTGGTGCTTGTGGGGGTAGCAGTCTTTCTGATTTTTTAGAAATTAATCATCATTGCTTTAAAGCGTATTATGGAATTGAACCGGATAAAACTAATTATGGAAAATTAGAAAAGTTCGTTGCACAGCTTCCGGAAAATGAACAGGAAAAAATGAAGATTTATCATGCAGCAGCATATGATAAGGATGGAGAAACTAACTTTTTTATTTTAAATGGACCAGGATCTTTTCAAGCATATAATGGACCTGACAGAATAAAAACAATTAAGATAGATGATATTCTGGATAAAGGGGAAGCAACTTATATTAAAATGAATATTGAAGGATCGGAAGTGGCGGCACTGAAAGGGGCAGAATATACAATCCGCAATTATCATCCAAGAATGGCAATTATGGGATATCATAAAACCAGCGATTTTTGGGAAGTGCCATTGCTTATGAAAGAATATTATGGAGACTATCATTTAAAATTGCGCTCATATATGCGTAATGTAGCATTTGCTTATTATGCTTTTTAGGAGAAAAAATGAAATATATAATTGACGAAAAAATAAAAAAGAAAATATCAAAAATTGGATTCGGGGGGGGGCGATTAGGAAGCACTTATTCGGAAGAAAACTCTTTTCAATTGTTGGATGTTTTCTATCAAAATGGTGGAACAGTGTTAGACACAGCCAGAAGCTATTCACCTTGGGAGCATGACGGAAGGGGAAAAAGTGAAAGCTGTATTGGTAAGTGGATTGAAAAAAATAAAGTAAGAGAAAAGGTAGTAGTAGTAACAAAAGGTGGTATAAAGGGAAATATTATAGATAACTCTCGAGAAAATTTAGTCAGGGAACTAAATGAGAGCCTAGAAGCATTAAAAACAGATTATATTGACATTTATTTGTTGCATAAAGATGATTTGAGAAGATCTGTAGAAGAAATTGTTGAAACAATGCAGCTTTTAAAAGAAATGGCATCCGTTAAGAAAATCGGTGTTGCTAATATGAATTTTAAACGATTTTATGAAGCCGTTTCTTATGCAGAAAAGAATCATATGGAACCATTTACTACTTTACAAACATGGTGGTCACTTGCAGAATACAAAAAGGAAATGTGGAATGATGAAATGACTACTCATATGGAAAGTGAAATGTATCAATTCCTAAAAGAAAAGAATATACTTTGTATGGCTTATACATCACAATGTAAAGGGTATTTTCAAAAAATGGTTTTAGAAGAAACTAATATTACTCCATTCTTGAAGGAACGAATAGAAACCAAAAGAAATATTAAAAAAGCAGAGTATATTAAGAAATATTGTAAAGCCAACAATATACATCCAACAGCGTTTGTAAATGGATATATTACGTCAAATGCATTAAAAGGTATTGCTTTAGTTGGATGTTCTACAGTAAATCAAGTACAGGACATAATGAATAATTGCGATTATGTTTTGCCACAGTCTGCAATTGATGAAATAGATAAAATATGATTTGGGGTTCGGCATTATTTAGTTTCTTTGTAAAATTATGGAGATAAGAAAAATGATGTTGAACGTACAAAATGATTTCATTGTAGGAGGAGATACTTATTTGGTAACAGGAGCAAATGGATTTATAGGGAAAGCTATTGCTCTAGCATTAATTGAATATAATAGAAAAATAAAAGGAAGACCCTGCAAAATAATACTGGTTGTACGAAACCATGAAAAAGCTGTTCAAAAGTATGGGCATCTTTTAAATGATAATCATATACAATTGATAATTAATGATAATAAAGAACGACTGCATATACAGGAAAAAGTAGATTGGATTATATGCGCCGCTGCAATTACTAAAAAGGAAAAATTTCATTTTCAACCGGCTGATACATTAAATGACAATGTATTTGGTATTTACAATTGTTTAGAATTAGCTAGAGAGAAAAAAGTAAAAGGAATATTGTTTATAAGCAGCGTTCAAGTGTATGGAAGGGTTCAAGTTCAAAAGATTTCAGAGAAAGATTTTGGAAAATTGGATTGTATGAGGGAAGAAGCGATATATCCTGAAAGTAAGAGAATGGGTGAGATGTTGGTATGGGCATATAGTAAGCAATTTGGTGTGAAAGCAAAATGTGTTAGGTTGTTTCATGTATATGGAGAGGGTGAAGAATATAATAATGGCACATTTATGAGCGATTTTGTAAATGATGTAATCTCTAATAGAGACATTATTATTAAGGGCAATGGAAAGGAAATAAGAAATCTGTGTTACATTAAGGACGTTGTTAGAGGAATTTTTTGTGTCCTATATAGAGGGAATTGTGGAGAAGCGTATAATGTCGGCTCAGAGTATAATAATTATACAATTAGGGAATATGCGGAAATGATACAAAGAGCGGCAAGAGAAATGGGACGTGAAGTAGGCATAGTAATAAACAATAAAGAGTATACAAATGGTAAGATAATTGATGCCCAAGTTCCATGCATAGAAAAACTAAAATTACTAGGATGGATAGAAGAATATCAGGATACAATATTAAATTTCAAGAAAATGCTTGAGAAGGTTGTTTAGAACACTTTGGAGAAAGGGAAATCAGGAATGACAGTTTCAGAATATATATTTAACTTCTTATATGAAAAAGGCTGTAATACAGTCTACATGGTTTCTGGCAGCTCGGCTATGTGGCTTACAGATGCGCTTTGTAGAAATAAAAATTTGACAGCAATCTGTTGTCATCATGAACAGGCAGCTGCTATGGCAGCAGATGGATTTGGCAGAGTTCATAATGATGTGCCGGGATGTTGCTTGGTTACAATTGGCCCTGGAGCTACTAATGCAATTACCGGTGTGGCGCAGGCGTATCTTGACTCATCTCCGATGTTTGTCCTTTCAGGGCAGGCGAATTCACGCTTGTTGGATTATGAGATGAAGACGGGCATCAGGCAGCATGGAACACAGAGCTTAAATCTGGAGCCAATCGTATCATCCATCACGAAATACTTTGCAGCAGTAATGAAGCCTGAAGACATACGGATGCACATGGAAAAGGCTTATTATATGGCAATGAATGGTCGTAAAGGACCTGTTTGGATTGATGTCCCCGTGGATATTCAGAACAGACAGATTCCTGAGGAAATGGCAGGCTATTCTATTATTGAGAAAAAGATAGATGACATTGATTACGAGGAGATTGCTCAGATAATCAATAAGGCTGAGAAACCGTTGATATTAGCTGGATTTGGAGTGAGAAGCGGACAGGCAGTAGATGAACTCAAAGAATTAAGCGCAAAAATGCAGGCACCTGTAGTTATCTCCCGTGGAGGGATTGACATAATACCTTCCGACAGTGAGTGGTTTGTGGGAAGACCGGGGGCATACGGAGACAGGGCCTCCCACTTTGCTGTGCAGCAATGTGATTTATTACTAATCCTTGGCAGCAGATTGTCAGTCTCTACCATTGGCTATTACCCACAGAGACTGGCTGAAAAGGCGATTAAGATTATGGTAGATATCGATAACAAAGAGCTTGCCAAGGAGGATGTCCCTGTAGATTATAAGTATTGCATTGATGTTAAAAAATTTATATCCGAATTGTTAGAAAAACTTCCCGAAAAGGCACCAAAAGGACGTGACGATTGGAAATTGCATTGTCAGAATATGCGCAGCCAATATCCGAATGTTAAAGCGGAATACCAAAAAGAGGCTCCGTTAAATGAATATTGGGTAACGAAAAAGTTATCGGATAAGGTGGAGAAAAACGCTAATATCATTGTGGATACAGGGAGTGTATGTAATATTGTGTCCCAAAGCTGGGTTTTGAAGGAAGGACAAAGATATCTAATATCAGGTGGACTGTCTTGTATGGGCTTTTGGGCGACTGGAATTGGAGCCTGTCAAAAGGAAAAGCAGTTAATTGCCATAACAGGTGATGGAAGTGCCCAGATGAATATTCAGGAACTGGCCACGCTTAGCTACAATAAAATTCCGCTCAAATTATTTATATACAATAATAACGGATATATGTTAATCAGACATAACCAACATAATTATATGAATGATCGCTTCCTTGGTGTGGGGCCAGACAGCGGACTCCAGACCCCGGATTTCTGTAAGGTGGCTGCAGCATATGGGGTAAAAGCAGTCAGAATTATAGAAGAGACGGAACTTGAGAGTAAGATTGAAGAAGTACTAAATGCAGAAGAACCTGTAGTTTGTGAAATTATGGTGCAGGAGTTTGCTCCAATCATTCCCAAAATTGCATCTAAGGTTATGCCGGATGGTTCTTTAAAGGCAGCGGAATTTGATGATTTGTACCCGTTTTTAGAACAATAATTGCTTTTAAGACTAAAAAAAGCTATAATACCTTTAGCCTATATGTGATAAAAGACGTAAGCAAGCGTAAAGAGAGGAAAAACAATGATTTTAAGAGCCAAAACCAAGAATTTATTTAGTGGGAAGGAATTAACAGTACAGCAACAGAATAACAGTAATAAGAACATAGAGGAACTTGAAAACGGAAAAACTATTTTGGAGTCCTATCCCAGACGACTGGTGTTCGAGTTGACGAATGCCTGCAATCTAAATTGTATTATGTGTGGAAGAAATGCAGCAGATTTTAAGCCTACAGTCTTTGACATGGATGTGTTTCGTAGCTTTGAACCGTTGATGGATACCGTGGAAGAGGTTACATTGATGGGCTGGGGGGAGCCGACTATCCACCCGAATTTTATTGAAATGCTGGAAATTATCAATAAGCATAGTGCAAGAAAATATTTCTGTTCAAATGGCATGAACTTAAAGAAAATCAAAAATGCTATTTTTGATTACAATGTGGATGTGTTTGCGATAAGCCTTGACGGGGCAACTGATGAGACTAACAGCAGGATTCGCCGAGGGTCTAAAATTGAACAAATAACAGAGGACTTGAAAGATATTGTGCGTATCAAGAAGGAAAGAGGACTCAAATATCCATGGATTAATTTTGTATTCTGTGCGATGAGATCTAATATTAGAGAACTCCCCGATTTGGTAAGACTTGCTGCTGAAATTGGAATTGAAGAGGTTAAGGTTGTTTATCTTACAGTCTTTGGCGAGGATTTGATGAATGAGTCTTTGTGGGGGCATGAAGATTTGGTAAAAGAAGTTTTTGAAGAGGCAATTAAGGTTGGCGATGAACTTGGAATTTTATTAAAACTACCCCATTATATCGGTGAAGATGAGGCGGGGGATAAGCTTCATAAGGATTGCTTTGTGGCATGGAGAGATTTCTTCTTAGGATCAGACGGATATGTGCGTCCCTGTATGTCTACACCCATTCATTTCTTTGAATATGATAAGAATAAGGATTTTATGGAGATGTGGAATGCACCAGAATATCAGAAATACCGTGAGATTGTAAATGACAGTGAAAAGATGGACAGTCCCTGCAGACGTTGTTACCAGTCTTCACACTGCAATTGGAACAAGAAGGAATCTTTTATTCAGGTGGGTGAGCATTTTTCACCGGATTGGGAAAAATAAGATGAATAAACTGAAAAGCTTAAAAGAAGTATGGAATAAATATAATTTTATATTAACAACTTCCCAAAAACGATGGGGAGTTGTTGTCATAATAATGACTATATTAGGGGCATTATGTGAAACACTGGGTGTATCTATTATTCTTCCACTGGTACAGGTGATGATAGCACCTCAGCAATTACGTGAAAATGCGATTGTAGTACCATTGATCGAATTACTGAATGTGAACACAGATACTTTGCTAATCTGGTCGATAGGAATTGCTGTAATTCTCGTATATCTGTTTAAAAATTTATTTCTATTACTATTATCTTATGTGCGGGTAAAGTATGCCTGTAAAGTACAAAGAGAATTATCCATTGAAATGATGGATTCCTATATGAAGAGAGGATATATTTTTTTTCTTAATACTGGAACAGGTGAATTGTTACGAGGTATGAATAGTGGTATTAGTGACACATATAATGGTTTGTACCAAATATTTAAACTTTTTGCCGAGGCTGTAACAATTATATCTATTTGTGTTTATATTATGATTTCGGATATTACTATGGCTGTCTGTGTAGTTGTATTGGCAAGTATTTGCTTGCTGATTGTAGTGTTGGGATGCCAAAAATGGGTAAAACAGTGTGGCGAAATCTATTATAAATATAGCGCTCTAATCAGCAAAGCATTGCTTCAGACTTTTCAGGGGATAAAGGAAATACTGGTAATGCAAAGACAGGAATATTTTATAGATTCTTATCGTAATAAGTATCAGAGACAGCAAAAAGGTTTTATTGGTCAGACTGTTGCTGCAGAGAGTCCAGCATATATAATAGAAGCAATCTGTGTAGGTGGATTGATTATTGCCGTTTGCTTTAAGGCAATTGATGCAAACAATGCTGCCACATTAGTTCCACAGTTGGCTTCATTTGCGGTGGCAGCTTTTCGTATATTACCTTCTTTAGGGAGGATTTCAAATAATTTTAATTTATTTATGTTTTCTCTTCCAGGAATTAATGATACATATAATAACATTAAGGAAGTAAGAAGAGACAGAAATGATTTAGAAGTACAGAAAAATAAGTTTATTGATGAGAATAGAATGGTTGATTTTTCAGATAAGATATCGGTGGAAGGTATTACCTGGAAATATCCAAGCACTGAAAGCAATGTGTTGGAAAACCTATCTATCGACATCAGAAAGGGAGAGGCAGTTGCATTTGTTGGTAAATCGGGATCTGGAAAAACAACGTTGGCAGATGTAATGCTTGGGTTATTATCTCCGCAGAATGGATGTGTGAAGATAGACGGCACAGATATTGCAGAAATACCTAAGAGCAGAAGTAAG
>CAMBLS010000057.1 GCA_945868485.1 uncultured Lachnospiraceae bacterium
CATGTCAAATACTTTTTATCCGTTTTATCAAAACCATTACTCCATTTTCATCATTCAGGGCATCTCACATAACCCTCTTCATCAATCAGCACCTCCGGCGACAGGCTTCTCATAAAAGATAAAATTCTCTCTTTATCTTCGCCATATGCCAGATCTACTCTGCAGTCCGACTGGATTGCCGGCAGGAAGTGGAAACTTTCCAGCCCATTCTGTCCAATCGTCACCTGTACCATTCCGGTATCTACCGTCTTAGAGTTAAACCAGAAATTCCCAAGGCTGTAAATAACCGGAGTATCTCCGTAGTAGGCAATCCCCTGTAAACAATGAGGGTGATCTCCAATAATCAAATCCGCGCCTGCCTCTGCAAGTCCCGATGCCTGTTCCAGCTGTGCCCAGTCAGGATCTGTCTCATTTTCCGTCCCCCAGTGAATGTAGACAATGACAAAATCACTGTTCTCTTTCGCTTTACTTACCACTTCATAAAGCTTCTCCGGATTCCAACAACGGAACACCCCGGCGCTGCTTTCTGTAGCGCCCTTTGTATCAGGATTGTCAAGGCGTTCAATCTGAGTCGCTGCAACAATCGCTATCTTCATATCATTTACAATAAAGTAAAGTGGCGAAGAAGCTTCATCCAGATTTTTGCCTGCACCCACGCTGGGAATTCCTGCTGTTGCCAGTGTATCCAGCGTATCCAAAAGCCCCGTCTCCCCAAAATCATAAATATGATTATTGGCAAGAACCGCAACATCCACCCCCATATCATGAAGATAAGATGTGGTTTCGGGGTCTGCCCTGAAGGTATATGCCTTTCCCTCCGTAGGCATCCCCTTCTCTGTAAAGGGGAATTCATTGTTTGCTACCAAAACATCCACATCTCTAAGCTGTTCCAGCAAAGGTTCTGAAATTCCATCTTTTATAGTGCCGCCTCTGCGAAGAAGGTTTGCCATAATTGCATATTCATCATCAAACAGAATATCTCCCACAAATCCAAAAGTAACGGTATTGCTATCTTTACCTTCCCATGCCAGAATATGATTTTCCCTCATATAATCTTCATCGGCAAGCTCATGTCCGTAACGTGTAGACTGCTCCTCTTCCTGCGCAGAATCTTCCGGTATATTTTCCCAGATAAAATGAAATTCTTCCCGTTCTCCCGAGTCATTGACGGTTTCTACACCTTCGCTCCAATTTGTCTGAAACCCCTTTCCCGTGACAAATCCAATGATTAGAATTCCCACCAGACCAACCGAAAGCACAAGACAAAGTGTTATCAGGAAAATTGGGATTGCTCCCAGCCCTGATTTCTTTTTTTCTGAAACTGTATTATTTTTTTCTGTCTGCTTTATTTTTCTTTTTCCCATATATATAGAATAACATATTCCTTCCAATCTGCCAAATTTAAAAAGCCGTCCTTTTAAAGAACGGCTTTTATCATCAATCCGGTTTAGATTAATACTTTGCAACGCTGACTTTTACGCCAGGTCCCATAGTTGAAGTAAGTGTAATGCTCTTTAAATACTGACCCTTAAGAGCTGAAGGTTTTGCCTTAACAATTGCTTCCATCAGAGCGCTGAAGTTTTCCTGCAGCTTCTCTTCTGTAAAGGAAGCCTTACCAATCGGAACATGAATGATGTTGGACTTGTCAAGTCTGTATTCAATCTTACCAGCCTTAATATCGTTAATTGCCTTAGTCACGTCCATGGTAACTGTACCAGCCTTAGGGTTGGGCATCAGACCTTTAGGACCTAAAACCTTACCAAGACGACCAACAACGCCCATCATGTCAGGTGTAGCTACAACTACATCGAAATCAAGCCATCCATCGTTCTGGATCTTGGGGATCAACTCATCTCCACCAACATAATCAGCACCAGCTGCCTCTGCTTCATTTACTTTATCGCCTTTAGCAAATACCAGCACCTTAACAGTCTTACCTGTACCGTTAGGGAGTACAACAGCACCACGAATCTGCTGTTCAGCATGACGTCCGTCACAGCCTGTTCTGATATGAACTTCAATTGTCTCATCAAACTTTGCTACCGCGGTTTCTTTCACTAATTTAACTGCATCATTCGCTTCGTATGCTACTGAACGATCAACCTTTTTAGCAGCTTCTACATATTTCTTTCCATGTTTCATTATTAATTCCTCCTATGGTTCAAACGACACTGCCGGAGTTTATGCTCACACCTCCAAGCAAATATGTCTCCCACTTTCCAAATTTATTAGTTAGTCCTCTACAGCGATACCCATACTTCTTGCAGTACCAGCAATCATGCTCATTGCAGCTTCAAGGCTTGCAGCATTTAAATCAGGCATCTTCATTTCAGCGATTTCCTGAATCTTTGCCTTGGAAATAGTTGCAACCTTTGTCTTGTTAGGTGTTGCAGAACCAGACTTTAAGTTGCATGCTTTCTTAAGAAGTACTGCAGCCGGAGGAGTTTTGGTAACAAAACTGAAGCTTCTGTCTGCATATACTGTGATGACAACGGGGATGATTAAATCTCCCTTATCAGCTGTTCTTGCGTTGAACTGTTTCGTAAATTCAACAATGTTAACCCCATGCTGTCCAAGTGCAGGACCAACCGGGGGAGCTGGTGTAGCTTTACCAGCAGGGATCTGTAACTTAATGTATCCTTCTACTTTTTTTGCCATTGTGGCACCTCCTATGATAATGCAAATATCCTTGCATCGTGGTATGGCGCAGAATTGCTTCTGCTCCCACAGCCTGTGCATCTGCACAGACTAATGAAAAGTTACTCTATATTTATGCAGGAATATTACCTGCTATAAATATCACATTGATAACTGTCATAGCCAAAATTTCTATGACATTTTTCTTACTTCTGCAAAACTGATCTCCACAGGTGTTTCCCTTCCAAACAGTTCTACATTGATGGTAGCTGTCTGCTTACCAAAATCCATTCTCTGTACTACACCAACTGTATCCTTCCACACACCGGCTACTACAGCAATGGTATCCCCTTCTGCGAAATCTACAGAAATATTTTCGGTTCTGATTCCGAGAGGCTTCATCTCAGCTTCAGTTAAAGGAACCGGCTTGCTTCCGGGTCCAACGAATCCTGTCACGCCTCTGGTGTTACGGACAACATACCATGTGTCATCATTCATAACCATATTAATCAAAACGTATCCCGGGAACATCTTTTTCTGGACTGTTTTCTTTGCGCCATTCTTCAGTTCCACCACATCCTGCATAGGCACACGAACCTCCAGAATTTCATCCTCCAGATGTCTGTTCTCGATTGTTTTTTCTATATTGGCTTTTACCTTGTTTTCATACCCGGAATAGGTATGTACTACATACCAGTTCGCCTCTGCCATACAATCACCCTCACTCTACAGACTTGTCAGGAAGTCAACACCATACTGCATCAGGAAATCCAGTACAGCAATAATTGCCCCTAACACTACAGAAATACAAACAACTGCTACAGACTGCTTCAGAAGCGAATCCTTGTCCGGCCATGAAATCTTTTTAAATTCAGCCTTAACGCCTTTAAAAAAGCCGGGTTTAGCTGCCTTTTGATTTTTAGCGGAATCTGCCATTTTTAACTCCTTTCAGACATCTGCGAAATTATTTGGTTTCTTTGTGCATTGTGTGAGTCTTGCAGAATCTACAATATTTCTTAGTCTCCATCCTGTCAGGATGTGTCTTCTTATCTTTAGTGGTATTGTAGTTACGTTGCTTACATTCTGTGCATGCCAATGTAATCTTTGTACGCATGTTTCTTCCTCCAATCTTTTACCGGATTTTTGAGCATAAAAAAAAGACCTAAATCTCATCTCGTTTGATAACTATAACATATCCTTTTCCTACAGTCAACCGAATTTTAGCTTTTCTTAGAAAGTTTCTCTTATTTCCTATTGTATTACCTACTTTCCCGTGATAAAATCAAAATATAAAAGTAGGTTATTATGCCCTCATACGAAAAGCTTCCTTATTTTTATAGCTTTTCCCGTCAAAAGGTGTTGACGGCAGGTATGAATTCACGGAAGAAGGGAGGGGCAGTCTATGGCATACAATGCAGCGCTTAATACCGTCTACAATCATTATCTGACTACCTATGCGCCTAAGAGAAGCACCACTCAATATGACACACACAAAAAGAGTGAACTGCGCAGCATTTATAACTCCATTGTCAAACTGAACAAAGAAGCTCCTCTGTATATTCTGGATTCCAGCAAAGAATCCCGTGAATTTGCTGTGGGCTTAAAAGAAAATGCAAGGGCTCTGCGCAATACCATTGCCTCCTTGGGCGGACTTGACGAAGACGAAATGCTGGGAAAGAAAGCTGCTTATTCCAGCAACGAAAATATCGTCAGCGCATCCTATGTTGGTGAAGGTGTCACAGATGCGGCAGTCCCTCCCATCCAAATAGAAGTCACTGCACTTGCATCCAACCAGGTAAATCTGGGCGCTTTCCTTCCGTCCGACGAAAAGATAGCTCTTACACCGGATGCCTATTCCTTTGATATTACCATCAACGATTTGAGCTACGAATTTCAATACAACACCCGCGAGGGTGAAACCAACCGAGATCTCCAGGAACGCCTTTCCCGCCTGATTTCCAACGCAGACATCGGCATCACCGCTGATATCCTGGAAGATGGTAAAGGAAACTCTTCTCTGCGTCTTACTTCTGCCGCCAGCGGACTGAAGAACGACAAAAATTTGATTTTCAGTGTTTCTGATGATAAGACCAGCAAACGTGCTGGCACTGTGGACTATCTGGGGATTTCCTTTATGTCACGGGAGCCTTCTAATGCGGAATTTCTTTTAAACGGCGAACCCCGAAGTGCCTCCTCTAACCATTTTACAATCGATAAAATGTATGAGATAACCTTAAACGGTATCAGCAGTGTAGAGGGAGAAACAGCCGAAGTTGGTCTGAAAACAGATTTAGACTCCCTTACCGATAACGTAGGCAATCTGATAAGTGGTTACAATTCCTTTATCAGAGCCGCCGCAGAGTACTTGGATCTTCACCCTAAGAGCGGACGCCTTTTGGGAGAAATGGATCACATAACCCGTTATTACCAGAACGACCTTGAAAAACTTGGTTTTTCCTTTGAAAGCAACGGACAGCTTTCCATCGATGATAATGTCTTTAAAGATTCCATACTGGATGACGAAAACCGGGCACAATTTTCCACGATAAAGGATTTTACAAATTCCATTCTCCGAAAAACTAATCAGATTTCCTTAAACCCTATGGAATACGTGGATAAAACCATTGTTGCTTACAAGAATCCAGGCCATAACTTTGCAACACCCTATATTACCAGCAATTACAGCGGTATGCTTTTTAACAGCTATTGCTAGGAAATAACTTGGCGCATGTTCCTAAACATGCGCCTCTTTTTCTACCATATCCAAAGCAGCTTCCACCACTTTATCCATATCATAGTATCGATACTGTCCCAGCCTTCCCCCAAACAGAACCTGCTTTTCCTTTTCTGCCAGTTTCTGATAAGCAGCAAAAAGCTTATTATTTTTCTCGTCATTCACGGGATAATAAGGCTCATCTCCCTGTTTCCATGCGGCCGGGTATTCCCTGGTAATCACAGTCCCCTCACCCTTGCCAAATTCAAAATGCTTATGCTCAATGATGCGGGTATAAGGTATTTCTCTTTCCGTATAGTTGATTACAGCATTTCCCTGATAATTCTCACACCCAGGCAAATCCTCCTTTTCAAATCTCAAAGAGCGGTACTCCAGATTACCCAGCTGGTAATCAAAGTATTCATCAATCATACCTGTGTAAAGCACCTTATCATAGGAAATAAACTCCCTGCCTTGCGCAGCTGCTTCCTCCTGCTCTCTGACAAAATCCCTGAAATCTGTATTCAATCGAACCATAGTGCCTTCAAGAAGCTTCTCTACGATTGCAGTGTATCCCCCTTCAGGAATTCCCTGAAAAGGATCCGTGAAGTAGTTATTGTCGTAGGTAAAACGTAATGGCACTCTTTTAATAATGAAGGCGGGAAGTTCACAGCATTCTCTGCCCCACTGCTTTTCGGTATACCCCTTGATCAGCTTCTCATACACATCCCTGCCTGCCAGCGACAGCGCCTGTTCTTCTAAATTCTGTGGCTCCTGGATTGCCAAATCTTGCACCTGTTTCTGGATTATAGCCTGTGCTTCCTCCGGTGTCTTAATCCCCCACAGCTTACTGAAAGTGTTCATATTAAAAGGAAGATTATAAATTTCATCCTTGTAAATTGCCATAGGTGAATTTACAAAATGATTAAACCTTGCAAATTGCTTTATGTATTCCCATGTCTTTTCATTAGAAGTGTGAAATATATGTGCACCATATTCATGTACATGAATCCCCCGCACCTCAGAGGTATAAATATTCCCCGCAATATGCCCCCGTCTGTCAATCACCATGCAGGACTTGCCACGTTTTCTCATTTCATATGAAAAAACCGAGCCAAAAAGCCCGGCCCCCACGACCAAATAGTCAAAATGCTTATTCATACAGCTTACTGCTCCCTGTACTTTTCAAGCTGAACATAGTCTTCCATCATTTCGAGGATTTTCTTGCGTCCCTTCTTGTTCAACTGAATGTAATACTGCATAACTCTGTTTTCGAGAATTTTTTCCCCGAGCACTTCTCCCTTTTCTAAAGAAGAAAAATCCACAGGGTTCAGGCTAAGTCTGTCACACATGCGAATAACTGTCCCATATGCCATTCCCTCAATTCCCCTGTCCAGTGCTGTTACCAGAGTGCTGTAAGGGATTTCCATTTCCATAGCGAACTGTCGTACGCTCTTGTACTGTCTCAATATTTCCTGCTTTAATATTTCTGCTTTTGTCATTCCAACAACCTCCCATTTGATGGTTTTATAACCGACACAACTCGTATAGAGTAAGTATATCACACCCACAAATTCAAGTCACTTAAAAAAATATAAACTTTATTTCAACATGTACTAAAGTACCATTTTAAAACGATTTTTCACCTCTCTTTTGCTATTTTCCAATGGTTAAATCTTGATTTAGCATGTCAGTCTTTATAAAATAACATTCGTTCTTAATCTATTGGCTAATATGATTATTCCTATTTCACTTACATCTCCTATACGCTTCTTTTCAAAATTAATTTTCTTTTCTTTGTTTGCGACTAATGGTAAAATGAAAACATCAATACTTTATAAATCATACTTTCATTATGGGGATAGAAATGAAAATACTTTTGTTGGAATGGAAAAGTTTCGGAAACGAAGACATCATAGCTGCTTTTCAAGAAACAGGGCATATTGTAAAGACCATCCCTTTTTCAAACAAAGAAGTACATCAGGATTCAGCCACCGAGCAGCACCTGATTCGGGAAATCAGGTTGTTTTCTCCTGATTTTGTGTTTTCATTTAATTATTTTCCTATTGTCTCCTTAGCATGTAAACAGGCAGATATGCGTTATGTCGCATGGGTTTATGACAATCCCTATGTATTACTTTATTCTTATACCATTATCTATCCAGGCAATTTTGTCTTTGTATTTGATAAAGAATTATATATGGAATTTCATAATGCAGGTATTTCTACCATCCATTATCTTCCGCTGGCTGCAAATACTGACCGTCTGAGCGCCATGAATGATGAAAAAGCTTTCAGAAACAGTAAGTGGTTTAATCAAAGTGATATCGCTTTTGTGGGGTCACTCTACACAGAAAAGCACCAGTTTTACCAGAGACTAGAGGGTATCAAACCCTATACCAGAGGATATTTAGAGGGTATTATGTCTGCTCAGAAGCAGGTCTATGGTTATAACTTTATTCAGGAACTGCTTACCCCTGCGATTATAAAGGATTTAATGCGTATCTTGCCCATGCAGCCCGATCCAACCAGCGTAGAAAGCGTGGAGTATCTTTATGCACAATATGTTATCAACCGTCAGATTACAGCCCTGGAGCGCTCAGAGCTTTTGACTGCTATAGGAGAAACATATTCTTATGACCTCTACACGCCGGATGAGCATTTATCCCTTCCTGGCTGCATCAATCATGGTGCTGTCGATTATTATGATATGGCACCCTATGTATTTAAGCATGCAAAAATCAACTTAAATATCAGCCTTAGAAGCATCAAAAGCGGCATCCCTCTTCGTGCATTTGATATCATGGGTGCCGGTGGTTTTCTTCTTACCAATTATCAGGCAGACTTTGCTGACTGCTATGAACCCGGCGAGGATTTTGTCTATTTTGAAAGTAAGGACGATCTTTTAAATAAAATTGAATACTATCTAACACACGAAGATGAACGTACGGCTATTGCCAGAAATGGTTTTGAGAAAACCACAGTATACCATACCTATAAACACAGAATCGAAGAAATACTGAGTTATCTATAAATATCTATTAATGTATGATCCAAAGAAAGGATTTTGAAAATGACCCCTATCTCAATTTGCGTTATTATGAAGAATGAAGAAAAACATATGGAAGAGTTCTTATCTTCCATCAAGCGTTTTTTTAAGGATTATCCACATGAACTTGTGCTGGTAGACACCGGCTCAACCGACAATACTCTTGCTATTGCGCAGAAATACACGGACAGGATTTTTCATTTTCAGTGGATCAACGATTTCAGCGCTGCCAGAAACTTTTCACTGTCCTGTGCCACCAATGACTGGATTCTTGTTTTAGATTGCGATGAGTATGTAATTGACTTGAATCCCCTTGGTTTTCAGGCAATGATTGAGCAATATCCTAATGTAGTTGGCATGCTTTCACGGAAAAATCATTATGAAATGAATGAAACAGACAGCATTTATACCGATGATGTGGAACGCTTTTTTAACAGAAAACTCTTCCACTATGAGGCAATTATCCATGAACAGGTGCGTGCTATCGATGGAACAGATTTTATGCGTATTGCGCTCCCTCTTGTGGTGGATCACTGTGGCTATAATGGGAGTTTGGAAGATTTACGCAAAAAAGCTGAACGCAACAATGAATTGCTCCTGAAAATGTTAGAGAAAAATCCGGATGATCCTTACCTCTATTTCCAGATCGGACAGTCCTATAATATGCTCCGGGATGATGAAAAAGCCTGCTATTATTATGGAAAAGGATTAGAATATGATGTTGATCCCAATGCTGAGTATGTGCAGATGATGGTCATCGGCTATGGCTATGCCCTACTCCACTTGGAGCGCTATGACGAAGCCCTGCAGTTTCAGAATATTTATGATGAGTTTGCCACTACAGCGGACTTTGTTTGCCTGATGGGATTGATTTATTTGAGAAAAGGAATGGTTGTACAGGCTATGGCTGAATTTCTGAAGGCAACCACCTTCGAAACAGCCCGGACAGAGGGGGCTAACAGCTTTATCCCCACCTTTAATATGGGATGTATCAATGAAGTCCTTGGCGATATCACCGCTGCCATAACCCTGTATAAAAGATGCGGCAATTTTAAGCCAGCACTGGATCGATTGAAAGAATTAGAGGGCTAAACACTGGAAAATTATAACGTGGCTGACATTACATTCGTTGTATAAATTCCTGAATATTATTTACTCCAGATGCTAATTTCAGCCATTTCCTTAATATTACCAAATCCTTTTGTTCCAATATTTGTTTGCGTAAATCTTCCGGAACAGCTTCATGCTCCTCCAGCAGATCGAGAATGGATTCTGCTTTTCCTTCTGCTTTTCCTTCTGCGTGTTCATCCTCAAACATTTTAATAATATTATATTTAAATGCCATATCTTCTTCTCCGTTTCCGGACTGCATTAGGATTTCATCCAAAACAGCTTCCTTATCTCCACACACCGATAGAAGGATATATCTTACCCATTTATCAAACTCAGCCTGTTCCTGTTTCGCCAACATTTTTACTCGACGATAAGCATTCTTTAATACTGCAGGCAATTCTTCCTCCCTTCCTTGAAATAATACACAGGAAGATTTTCAGAGCTTAAATAACCACTGTCTGTCTTTTCTCCCTGCTGTTAATGGGATTGGTTAAGCAAGGAGTTTCATTGAATGCTGTCGTACAGCATAATCGATTTACAGAATAAATAGATACTTTGATTTGAATTCTTTGCTCATTTGAATTGTAACATGCAATTCTACCTGAAGCAATTTTTATTTTCGTTTTCTTATATCAGGGCAAAAATTAACCAAATACAATACATAGAAATCACAGATTGATTTTGGCATAGAATATACAATATCTAGTAAACAGAATAATTTTTTATTTATGTTTATTGTTAATTTTCAGCATATTTAACAAACATCATATCGTATATTTTTCTTGACAGTGTTACACTTTTGCCCATTCAAACTCAACAAGACCACTTTATATTTTCAGGCAAATGGCCTCTTCCTACGTGGCGTATCATCCTTTCTACATCCGGAACCACGTTGATCGGACACAGGAGTACCTCGGGATGTGCCGACGCATATACGCGGAACAATTCGTCCGCAAAACCCTGACCTATAAATTCCACATCTTCAAAATCTAAAACAACTTCTTTGAATGTTTCCAATCGGCCACAAATTCTTCTCGCCTGTGAACGTGCTACCGGTTCTCCATTGATACAAGCCGCTTTTATCGGTATATTGGTTTTAATAAATCCCTGTTCCACATCTGTATACATATTAAATACCTCCGTGATGCTGCGCTCGGTTTCATTCTCAAGCTTCATCCTCACTAATGTACCGATTTTCTGAATACGGGAAGCATAGCTTAAAAGATGCGTCCGAATTACCTGGCCTGACATTCCGACACCTCTTTTAAATATCTGATTATCAGACCAAAGAATAAATTCATCTAACATTTTAGACGAGAAAAAAATACCTTCACCCGAATGACTTTCCGGGTTACTTGTTATTTTCCCCTTGTATAATTCAACAATTGCATCTTCTTCCCTTGGATTGTTCCATCCATTTTCTGACATGTATTCCAGCAATGATCGAAACGTGCCTACTCCATCATCCCCAATAACCACCTGGGTATACAATGCATTTACACTTACTTCGATATATAAACTGCTTCCTCTAGAATGCTCAATTGCATTATTTAATATCTCTGCACAGGTATACTGCCATATCTTCACTGCTGCTCTATTACACATGCTTAAATACGGTACAATGTATGAGTCAAAAAGTCGATCTTCCAATACCTGCTCATCTGCTATATTAATCGTCCAACAGAATTTTTCTTCTATCAAACAGTATCCGCAAGCTGCAGTCTTAGACAGCTTAATTACGTCATTATTCATTGCCTCATTAAGATAACGTTTGACAGAAGTAATGGAAATCCCGAAATTGTCCATTGCCTTATTAATAATCTCCTGGTCATCAACAGCTATCTTTCGCAATAGATACTTTTTTATCTCTTCTCGTTTCTTATCAGTAAACGACACTTTAGTTCCCTCATGCCAAAACTTAAAATTGAATTTATGAATTATATTTTAAATATTTATAATTATAATGTTTTCTCTTCCAAAAAGCAAGCCCGCTTATAAACTCTGCTTCTATCACAAAGTGGGAAGCGAAAAGTGGGAAGAAATTGGTACTATCGCTCCCCGCTTCCCAGTTTTCACATCCCACTTTGACAATGCCACTTTATATATTCATGCGAAGTATTTCTTCCACTGTACATTGTAGCCCTTCTGCGATGTGTACTCTAGGACGCCATCCAAGCTTTTCCAGCTTTCCTGCATCCAGCATTGCTTTCGTTGCTGTGGAATAGCCTCTGCGCTCCTTTTCATCCGGTAGTTCAAAGATCACCTGCGTTCCTGCAATTTGTGCCAGATATTCCGCCAAATCCTTCAAAGAAATATCTGATTTTTCATCTGCCGCATTGTAGGCTTCTCCTGATTCGCCAAGGAGTAGACAATAGAGTATCCCTGCCACTGCATCTGTCACAAAAGTATAGGAATATTTTTGGTTTCCTTCACTCTTTAATACAATGTCTTCTCCTGCTGCCGCTTTTCGTATAAACTGTGATATTGCTTTGGAATCAGAAGCGAGCATAGTAGGGCCATAAACACGACTGAGCCTGGGTATAACGAAATCAAGCCCATAGGTCTGTCGATAGGCATTACACAGGGTTTCACCCAAACGCTTGCTCTCCGGGTAGCCAGCCCGCAAAGTATTGCAGTCAATATATCCTAAGTATTTTTCATCAAACTTTTCAACATCCCCACGATTTTCCCCATAAATTTCTACGGAAGATACAAAGCAGAAACGCTGTGTACCATGAGTGACCGCATAATCTAACAGATTTTTAGTTCCAATCACATTGGAGGTAATCGTTCCTATAGAATCCTGAGAATACTGCAGCGGATGCGTATTGCTGGCAGCATGGATAATGTAATCTACCTGTCCACATTCAGGAATGCTCTTGTTCACATCACAAGATATATATTGAAACAATTCGCTGTCCCAATAGTCCGCAAAACGCTCTTTTGCCCGCACTTCATCTCTACTCAGCGCAATGATTTGAATTTTCGCATTCTCCGCAGCATTTTTAAGCATCAGAAAATCAATCAGGCATTTACCAAGCATTCCGGTAGCGCCGGAAATCATGATGGTTTTGCCTGACAGTTTTTCCCATGGGAGA
>CAMBLS010000058.1 GCA_945868485.1 uncultured Lachnospiraceae bacterium
TGCAGACAGGGACTATCAGATGTTTCATAAAAAAATTGAATGCAGAATTTCAGAGTTAAAGGAAAAGATAGAAAGCATTCAAGCTGAAGACAGTGGGAAAGGGAACTTAGAGGATAGGTTATTGCAGATTAGAGAGGCTTTGCAGAAAGGGGAACTGACGGAAATGGTAAAAGCCAGAGAATTGCTTATGAGAATTGCTCAGATACGGGTATATCAGGATCATAGCCTTGAGATCCTGCTTGATAAAAACAAACCATTTTTTCAATAACACCTGTAATCCGGTGTTCATTACGGTAGGCTTAAGACTGGGGGTAGAACGGTATTATCACTATTTTACACAGTTTGGACTTCTGAACAGGACAGGGATAGATTTGCCGGGAGAGGCGGGAACGATTATGCATAAGATGGAGGATATGAAGGCAGTAGAACTGGCAACAGTATCCTTTGGTCAGTCTTTCCAAATTACGCCCATACAGCTTGCAACTACGGCAGCTTCTATCATAAATGGTGGAAATAGGATTACGCCCCACTTTGGTGTCATGACGTCCGATAGAGAAGGAACTGAAATTCAAAAGTTCTCTTATCCTGTTATGGAGCATATTGTATCAGAAGAAACATCTGCCACGATGAGGATGATTTTGGAACAGGTTGTGGAAAACGGGTCGGGAAAAAACGGGTCCGTGGAGGGGGCCAGCGGGGGCGGCCAGACGGCAACCAGCCAGACGCGTCCGAGAGGCAGTGGAAGAGACAGTGCCTCCGTCCGAGGGTTTGCACCAGCAGATGATCCCCAGGTGCTGGCACTCGTAATTATTCATAACCCACAGGGAGTCTATTATGGAGGACAGGTAGCAGCTCCTGTGGTGCGGCAGCTTTTTGAAAATATTCTTCCTTATTTGAATAAAATGGATTATAATTGAAAGGTATAGGTAAAATGGCAGGCAGTTTTATTATCGTACCAATACTGATTTCTTTTGGCTTAAGTGTTGTATTAGGACCACTGATCATTCCTTTTCTCAGGAGACTTAAGGTGGGTCAGACGGTTCGGGATGATGGCCCCAGTACCCATCTGAAGAAGTCGGGAACTCCCACTATGGGAGGGATCCTTATTATGGTCAGTGTTGTCATTACATCTATGTTATATGTAACGGACTACCCCAGAATCAGACCTGTTTTATTCCTTACGCTGGGATTTGGAATGATAGGACTGTTAGATGATTATATTAAGGTGATTTTAAAGCGTTCCATGGGGCTTAGAGCATGGCAGAAGATGCTTCTCCAGGTTTTCGTTACCAGTGGATTTGCATATTATCTTTCTCAGGCGGAAGAGGTGTCTTTGGCAATGCGTATTCCCTTTATGAAGGGATATTATGTGGATTTTGGATGGCTGACTGTGCCTCTTCTGTTTATGGTGGTGCTTGGAACTGTAAACGGAACTAATTTTACAGACGGGTTGGATGGATTGGTCAGCAGTGTGACAGTTCTGGTGTCAACCTTTTTTACTGTGGCTGCAATTGGAACAGAGGCTGGGATTGCACCGATTACCTGTGCGGTAACAGGAGCACTGCTTGGATTTCTTTTATTTAATGTGTATCCTGCCAGTGTTTTTATGGGAGATACCGGTTCACTTGCACTTGGGGGATTTGTAGTGGGCTGTGCTTTTATGATGCAGATGCCACTATTCCTGCCTGTTGTAGGCTTTATTTATATGCTGGAGGTTTTATCGGTTATCATACAGGTAGTTTATTACAGGATCAGCGGAGGAAAAAGAGTTTTTAAGATGGCTCCGCTGCATCATCATTTTGAACTTTGTGGGTGGAGGGAGACAAAGGTGGTTGCAGTATTTTCAATTGTAACTGCAATGTTATGTCTGCTTGCGCTGCTTGGAATATGGTAATGCTGCTCTAAAGAAAATACGGAGTGCATAGAAAGGAAAAACATGGAGATACAGGGAAAAAAGGTTCTTGTAGTGGGAAGTGGAAAAAGTGGAATTGGTGCTGCAGGACTTCTTGGAAAACTAGGAGCGCTTCCGATACTGTTTGATGGTAATGAAAAGCTGAATGTGGAGGAAGTGAAGGAGAAAGCAGGACAGATATCAGGGTTAGAGGTAATCATTGGAACAGTGCCGGAAGAAGTAAAGAAGGAAATTGCATTGGTGGTAACCAGTCCCGGTGTTCCGGTGGATGCCCCTATGCTGGAAGAATATAAGACAATGAATGTTCCCATCTGGGGAGAGATTGAGCTTGCTTATGCTTTTTCTAAGGGAAAGGTAGTTGCAATTACAGGAACCAATGGCAAGACCACAACAACTACGCTGGTTGGTGAGATTATGGCAGCTTATTTTCACTCAGTTTATGTGGTGGGAAATATAGGAAATCCCTATACGGATAGTGCGCTTGAAACAAAAGAAGATACAGTCACTGTTGCGGAAATCAGTATCTTTCAACTGGAAACTATTCATACCTTCAGACCGAAGGTATCCGCAATTTTAAATATTACACCGGATCATTTAAATCGTCATCATACTATGGAATGTTATGTGGAGACGAAGGAAAAAATTGCCGAAAATCAGACAGGGGAAGATACCTGCGTATTAAACTATGAAGATGCTTATACAAGAGATTTTGGCAGTAGATGTCCTGCCGGGGTGATATTCTTTTCCTCAAAGAGAGAATTGGAAGAAGGGCTTTTTCTTAGAGAGGAAGAAATTTATCTGGCAGAGTGTACGGCAGATGGCGAGCGCAGAACTCAAAGGCTTATGAATATCCATGAAATGAACCTTGTAGGAATGTGTAATGTGGAAAATGTAATGGCAGCCATTGCAATCTGCCACGCCATGCAGGTGCCGATGGACATTATTTTAGGAACTGTTAAAGTCTTTAAGGCTGTAGAACACAGAATAGAGTTTGTTGCAACGAAAAACGGAGTAGATTTCTATAACGATTCCAAGGGAACCAATCCGGATGCTGCAATTCAGGGAATTCGGGCCATGACCAAACCAACGGTATTAATCGGAGGTGGTTATGATAAGCAGAGTGAGTATGATGAATGGATTCAGGCTTTTGAGGGAAAGGTCAAGGCATTGGTGTTAATTGGTCAGACCAGAGAGAAGATTGCAGCCTGTGCCCAAAAGCATGGAGTTTCAAATATTATTCTGGCAGATACCTTTGAGGAAGCATTTGATATTTGCCTGAAACAGGCATTGCCTGGAGATGCAGTGCTCTTATCCCCTGCCTGTGCAAGCTGGGGAATGTTTCCCAACTATGAAGTGAGAGGCAAAATTTTCAAAGAGTTAGTAGAAAAGATTGGAGTATAGAAAAGCGTGGCAGGAAGAAGATACGGAAATCGTCCGGGAAGAAAAAACAGAGGGCAGCAGGAAGCATTTTTTGATTATACCTTGCTGTTTATAGTGCTTTTTTTACTTGGCTTTGGTCTGGTAATGCTATATTCCACCAGCTCCTATGATGCCAGCCTTAACTATGGGGATTCTGCTTACTTCCTAAAGAAGCAGATTGTATCCACAGTCCTTGGTCTGGCAGCCATGATTGTGGTCGCCAATATTCCTTATCACTTTTGGGAGAAGTTTGCTGCATTAGGGTATGTTGTATCTATTATCATGATTCTTCTGATTATCCCATTTGGTATAGAGGCGAACGGTGCAAAGAGATGGTTGAGGATTGCAGGAATGTCAATCCAGCCGGCAGAGATTGCCAAGCTTGGAATGATTTTATTTCTTGCCAGCTTAATTTGCCGGATGGGACGCAAAATCAGAAGTGGAAAAGGATTTATGATAGTGCTTATGACGCCGGTTCCCGTCAGCTTATTGGTATGGAAGATTACGGAGAATATGAGTTCGGCGATTATTATTCTGGGAATTGCGATACTGATGCTGTTTGTTTCCAGTCCAGATTATAAACGGTTCATTTTATTGGGACTTGCCGGTGTTGCAGTGTGTGCCTTGGCAGTTTTTATTATTGTAAATGCAGCAGACAGCGGCAACCTTGGTGTACGTGGAACACGTATTTTGGCATGGCTTGATCCGGAGGCCTATGCAAGCGGGAAAGGATTTCAGACCCTGCAGGCATTATATGCCATTGGTTCCGGTGGAATTTTAGGAAAAGGACTGGGACAGAGCATGCAGAAGCTGGGCTTTCTTCCAGAGGCACAAAACGACATGATTTTTTCCATTATATGTGAAGAACTGGGGCTGTTTGGTGCCATTTCCATTTTGTTGATGTTTATTCTGTTAATCTGGAGATTTATGGTGATTGCCAATAATGCATCGGATTTATTTGGAGCACTTCTGGTAGTGGGCGTGATGGGGCACATTGCGATTCAGGTAATTTTGAATGTAGCGGTTGTGACCAACACCATTCCCAATACGGGTATTTCGCTTCCGTTTATCAGTTATGGTGGCTCTTCGGTGTTGTTCTTGCTGATTGAAATCGGAATTGTTTTAAGCGTTGGCAAAGGAATACGATTGAAAGATTTATAGTACAAGATGCGTTTTCCTTTTTATTACATATATTAGAATAGGTCAAATTTTAAACCGGAAGGCGAAGGTGAGAATTTGGATGCTATTCATATTCGAGGAGGAAATGCTCTTTTTGGAGAAACAAGAATACAGGGTTCAAAAAATGCAGTGCTGCCGCTTATGGCAGCGGCTCTTTTGATTAAAGATATCTGTATCATAGAAAACTGTCCATGTATTTCAGACGTACATCACATGCAACAGCTCCTAAGGGGAATTGGATGTAAGGTAAAATGTTCAGGTCACACGCTGACCATTGATGCAAGAAATATTGAAGAGGACATTATGGCCGGGGAAAATGTTACGGGCATGCGCTCCTCTATCATGTTGTTGGGAGCTATGCTTGGAAGAGTGGGCGAAGTAACCATGGACTATCCCGGGGGATGCGTCATTGGAGAGCGCCCCATTGATCTCCATTTAAATGCACTTCGCAGAATGGGCGTTTCTGTTTATGAGAAAGAAGGGTATTTTACTGCAAGGGTAAAAACATTGGAGGGCACCGTCATAAGGCTTCCTATCTCAAGTGTGGGAGCTACGGAAAATATCATTCTTGCAGCGGTAATGGCGAAAGGGGTTACAGTGCTTCAAAATGCGGCTAAGGAACCGGAAATTATCACTTTGTGCGAGTTTCTTAGGGAAGCCGGAGCAGTGATTGAAGGGATTGGAGGAGCTGTACTGATCATACAGGGAGGACATTCGCTTCATGGAATTCGCTTTCGAGTGCCACCAGACCGCATTGTAGCAGGTACTTACCTTATGAGTGTTATGGGAGCCGGCGGACATATTTTTCTGGAAGATGCACCTGTGGCTCAGATGCGCAGTATGTTAAAGGTGGCAGAAGACATGGGGGCGGAGATAGATGTTTCCAGGGAAGGATTGTCTATTATTGCTGATGAGAATAGAAGAGCAATTCCCTATCTGAAGACAGAGGTATATCCGGGATTTCCCACAGATATGCAATCATTGCTTATGGCAGCGCTTACTACAGCAGCTGGGGTAAGCGTAATAGAGGAAACAATTTTTGAAAACAGGTTTCGAATTGTAGATCAGCTTAAGAAAATGGGAGCATGCATTGAATTACAGGGAAATCGGCAGGCGGTGATAGTGGGTGTGGACGGTCTTCTTGGATGCGAGGTGGATGCAGAGGAATTGCGTGGAGGAGCGGCACTTGTAATTGCCGGTTGTATGGCACTTGGAGAAACAGTTGTGAATAATCGTCATTTTATAGAACGGGGTTATGAGGATATCTGTCGGGATTACCAGAACCTTGGAGCAAATGTATATATCGGATAGTTTAAGATGGCAAATAAGAAAGTAAAGAAGAAGAAACAGATAAAAAAAATAAATACAAAAACGGTAATAAAGAAGGAAAGAAGGTCATTTGGAGAGTACGTTTCAACCCATAAGAGTTTGTTTGTTATGGGTGGAATGGCGCTATTTCTTTTGATTGGGCTGCTTGCTGCTTATTCTTATGTGATTGCCAATTATACTGTTACTACAGTTTATGTAGAGGGCAATGTCCACTATACCAATGAAGAAATCATTGATATGGTAATGGAGGGGCGTTATGGAAATAATTCCCTTCTCTTATCTATTAAATATAAGGACAAGAGTATAGTAGGGGTTCCTTTTGTGGAAAAAATGGATGTTTCGGTAATGGATCCTCATACCATTAAAATTGAAGTATATGAGAAGGCACTTGCGGGATATGTGGAATATTTAGAACGATATATGTATTTTGACAAGGATGGTATAGTAGTGGAAAGTTCACTGGAAAAGACAGCGGGCGTTCCTATGGTGACGGGACTTGTATTTGATCATGTGGTCTTATATGAACCGCTGCCGGTTGAAAACCCGGAGATATTTTCTTCTATATTAAGTATCACACAGCTTGTAAACAAGTATAGTCTTTCCATAGATAGAATTTATTTTGGCAGAGACGGTTCTTTGATGCTATATTTTGATGACGTGAAGGTTGCTTTAGGAATAGGGGAAAATCTGGACGAAAAAATTATGAAACTGCAATATATGCTTCCTGAGTTACGTGGAAAAAGCGGAACTTTGCGGATGGAAAACTATACAGAGGAGACGAAAAATATTTCATTTGAAACTGATCAGATCATAGGAGAATAACTTAAAAATTCATAAAAAACTAAAATTTGTGGTTGATAATTCAAAGAAAAGATTATATGATAGTCTATATGAGTTTCATGGCGGTACATGAAATGTATGGTCATGCTATGGGAATTAGTGAAGGAGGAAACACTCTTGCTGGAAATTAAGACTAACGATGCAGAAGCTGCTGCCAAGATCATTGTGATTGGTGTTGGAGGTGCAGGTAATAATGCTGTAAATAGAATGGTAGACGAGAATATTACTGGCGTTGAATTTATTGGTATCAATACAGATAAACAGGCTTTGCAGTTATGCAAGGCACCCAAGCTGTTACAGATTGGTGAGAAGCTTACCAAGGGATTGGGGGCTGGAGCTAAGCCGGAAATTGGTGAGAAGGCGGCAGAAGAAAGCAGCGAGGAAATTGCTGCAGCACTGAAGGGGGCTGACATGGTGTTCGTAACCTGCGGTATGGGAGGCGGTACCGGTACTGGTGCTGCGCCTGTGGTTGCCAAACTTGCCAAGGACATGGGAATTCTTACCGTTGGTGTTGTGACCAAGCCCTTCCGTTTTGAAGCGAAAGCACGTATGGTAAATGCTATCAGCGGTATTGAAAGGATTAAAGAGAATGTAGATACGTTGATTGTGATTCCCAATGATAAGTTACTTGAGATTGTTGATAGAAGGACAACCATGCCGGATGCACTTAAGAAAGCAGATGAAGTGCTTCAGCAGGCAGTTCAGGGAATTACAGATTTGATTAACGTACCTGCAGTCATTAACCTTGACTTTGCGGATGTTCAGACTGTTATGAAGGATAAAGGGATTGCACATATCGGTATCGGTACTGGGAAGGGAGACGATAAGGCAAGCGAAGCTGTCAAAATGGCAGTGGAAAGTCCGTTGCTCGAAACAACCATTTCCGGTGCATCCCACGTTATCATCAATGTATCCGGTGATATTACACTGGCAGATGCATCTGATGCAGCAAGCTATGTACAGGAGCTGGCAGGTGATGATGTCAATATTATTTTTGGTGCAATGTATGATGAGACGCAGTCTGACAGCTGCCGTATTACAGTAATTGCTACAGGGTTGGAAGATGCTACGCTGCCTACAAATAAGCCTGTATCTCCTTATAGTACATTCTCTGGCAAGTATATGAAGCCGGTTACTCCTAATCTTAATTTGAGATCTGCAGGTTCAGGAGCTTCAGAAGGAGTTAATGTTATTCAGGGACATGCCACTCCGGGTGTGAATACTGTACCCCACAGACCGGTTAGTGGAATTAGTAATCCTGGTGATATCAGAAGCAATGTGACGGAAAAGCCGTTGAAAATACCGGATTTCTTGCAGAAAAAGTAATCTGACAGATGAATATTTTTTATCAGAATTTCCAAGGCTGTATACCGGAAGGTGTACAGCCTTTTTCAAAATAGCAGGGAAGATCCCGATGTTTCAAAATGGAGGTTAAGAATGAGTAAGAATTGGGCAGAAGAGTGTCTGACATTTATTGAACAAAGTGTAAGCTGCTATCATGCAATAGAAATGGTGGAAAAGAGGCTGGAAAAGAACGGATTTTTGCCCTTGGATGAGAAGGACATATGGAAGATAGAAGCCGGCAGGAGCTACCTTGTTAAGCGCGGAGATGCATCATTGGCGGCGTTTAGGGTGCCGGAAGGAGAAGTGAAGGGATTTCATATTGTTGCATCTCACAGTGATTCCCCCTCCTTCAAAGTTAAGACGAATCCGGAAATGGCAGTGGAAGAAAAGTACTTGAAGCTGAACACAGAAGGTTATGGCGGTATGATTTACTCTACATGGTTTGACAGATGCCTTTCCGTGGCGGGAAGAGTAGTATATCATGAAAATGGAAAGCTGAAATCTGTAAATGTAAACATTGATGAGGATTTTTTGGTAATTCCAAGTCTTGCAATTCATATGAACCGTGAAGCAAATAAAGGAGCAGAATTTAATCCGCAAACAGATTTACTCCCTCTGATGGGGAGCTGTGAGACCAGGGGATGCCTGCAAAAAAAGCTGACAGAGCTTTTGAATGTGGAAGAAGAAGATATTCTCGGAGATGATCTGTTTTTGTATGTTCGGGAGAAGGGAAAACAGGCAGGTGCAAAGAAAGAATTATTGATTTCACCAAGGTTAGATGATTTGGAATGTGTTTATGCATCCATGGAAGCAATGTTGGAGACACCGCCCAAGGATTATTGTACTTTATGTGTGATATTTCACAATGAAGAAGTGGGAAGTCATACCAGGCAGGGAGCAGCCTCTACTTTTTTGAAGGATACTCTGGAGAGAATAGGAGAAAGCATCCAAAAGACAGGTAGTGAATACCTCAGGCTGCTTGCAGACAGTTTCATGATATCTGCGGATAATGCGCATGCGCTTCACCCCAATCATCCTGAAAAAGCCGATCCGGGAAATAAGCCTATATTAAATGGAGGGGTTGTGATCAAGCATCATGGCGGGCAGAAATATACTACCGATGCGTATACTGAGGCTGTGATGAAATGCATTTGTAAGGAAGCTGAGGTCCCTTATCAGGATTATTATAATCGATCAGATATTGCAGGAGGTTCTACTCTGGGAAATATCTCTGCCGGACAGGTATCAATACCTGCGGTTGACGTTGGTCTTGCACAACTTGCCATGCATTCTGCTGTGGAAACTGCCGGGAGCAGGGACGTGGAGTATCTGATCAGAGCGTTAAAAACATTCTATGAAAAATAATGAGAAGCGCCTTTTCTCTGTTGTGTTTCAAACAGGGAGAGGGCTCTTTTTTTTGTCGAATTAGTGCGATGAATGACGCAGTTAAGAACAATGGTTTGACAAATTGTGAAGACCTTAATGTTTATAATGAACTGGTACATAAGAAATGGAGGTGAAGGATTGCAAAGTGCAATTACAAGGTACCATTTATATTGATAGTGTATTTGTATTGAATCTGGTTATGGATTTATATTTGCTCACGCTTCTTCTAAAAGTTCTTGGAAAAACTGCCACATATACAAGAATTTTTGCAGGAAGTATTGTGGGGGCAGCAGGATATTGTATTGTGCTGTGTATACCGGGAATATCATATATGCTGAAGGTACTGCTTGGAATGATTCCTATAGGGATTCTCATGATAAAAATAACATGCGGGGTAAAAGGAAAAAAAGAGCTGCTTAGAGCAACAGGATATCTTTTTTTATTTTCCTTTCTGCTGGGAGGATTCATAATTTTTCTTAATGGAATCATACCTTTCTTTGCACAGAACAGAGATTCATTGACGGTTATTGCCGGACTTGGATTTATTTGTTTTGCTATCCTGCAAAAGGGCATAACGTCATATCAGAAGAAGCTGCATCATCATTTCTGCACGGTGTACCTGAAAGGTAATACTGGGAAAATAGAGATTACTGCATTGATTGATACAGGAAATGGATTGATAGAGCCCGTCAGCGGAAATCCGGTAGCGATTTTGGAGGAGGGTGTGTGGGAGAAGCTGACTGGTTGTATGAAGCCGGAAAAATTTAAAGTGATTCCCTATTATAGTCTTGGGAAATCTGGCGGCATGCTGGAAGGCTACGAGATTGACAGTATGATTGTGAAGGGAAAAAATGGAGAAAAACAGTTTGATAAGGTAGTTATAGCAATATTTAAAGGAAAGGTATCTGGTAAAGGTGGCTATCAGATGATATTGCCACCGGAGTTATCAATATAAAGTGATAAGAGGAAACAGGAGGAATTAAGAATGGTTTTTAAGGTGGCAATTCCCGGGAAACTGCAATTTAAGCTATATCGCAGAGAACCTAATTTTTTATTGACAAGACAAGGAGATGTGCATTACATAGGTGGTTGCGAGGTGCTTCCACCGCCGCTTGAGATTGAAAAGGAAAATGCGGTAATCAGTGATCTTGGAACAGAGTATGGAGATGAGGCAAAATCTATTCTGATAGAGCATAATTTACGCCTGGTAGTCTACATTGCAAAAAAATTTGACAATACAGGAGTAGGGGTGGAGGATCTGATCTCCATAGGAACGATTGGATTGATCAAATCCATCAATACTTTTAATCCAGATAAAAATATTAAACTTGCGACCTATGCTTCAAGATGCATTGAAAATGAGATACTCATGTATCTTCGCAGAAATAATAAGACGAAACTGGAGGTTTCGATTGACGAGCCATTGAATGTGGATTGGGATGGAAATGAGCTTCTACTTTCCGATATCCTGGGAACAGATGAGGATGTGATTTATAGAGATATTGAGAGTGAGGTGGAACGAAAGCTGCTTCTTAGAGCAATTGATAAGCTGACGGAAAGGGAGAGAACAATTATAAATTTGAGGTTCGGTTTGGGAACACCGGATGGTCAGGAGCTGACTCAGAAAGAGGTCGCAGAGCTGCTTGGTATTTCCCAATCATATATTTCCAGGCTGGAAAAGAAAATCATGAAGCGGTTGAAAAAGGAATTACTCAGGGAAAACTATTGACAGGAAAAAGCAAGGGTGGACAAAATGCTGCCCTTGCTTTTTCTTGTCAGCACCGAATATCCACAATAATGATGTCCGGACCGATCTGCTTGATATCTCTATATGGAATGCAGAAGTCAGGTTCCGTACAGAGTATATTAAAAAATTTGTTGCCGCTGGAAACAGTGACTTTGCAGATCTGCCCGCTACACTGGTCAAACTCCAGGTCAGAAATTTTTCCAAGTTTTTTGCAGTCGTGCATATTGATTACATCTTTACATTTTAATTCAGAAAAGAGCATATCGCGAATCATCCTTTTCACGGCTATAGTTTATTTTATGCACAATAGGTAAAAGGGTTCAAAAAGCATGAATATTTTCCCAGCATTTTGTGAATGATTTTTA
This sequence comes from uncultured Lachnospiraceae bacterium, assembly GCA_945868485.1. Lineage (GTDB taxonomy): Bacteria > Bacillota > Clostridia > Lachnospirales > Lachnospiraceae > Suilimivivens. The sequence continues at coordinate 11,522 of CAMBLS010000058.1, forward strand.
TTACAAGCATGCAGGAGGAAAAGGATATGGCTCAGGGAAAAGTTGAGATATGCGGAGTGAATACGGCAAAATTACCGCTGTTGAAGGCAGATGAAAAAGAGAAGCTGTTTGAGAAGATAGAGTCAGGAGATAAAGAGGCAAGGCAAAAATACATTGAAGGAAATCTGCGCCTTGTTTTAAGTGTAATCAAACGTTTTTCATCCAGCAATGAAAATGTGGATGATCTGTTTCAAATTGGCTGTATCGGTCTGATTAAGGCAATTGACAATTTTGATTCCTCACTTAATGTCAAATTCAGCACCTATGCTGTGCCAATGATTATTGGGGAAATACGCAGATTTCTTCGAGATAACAACGCAATCAGAGTAAGCAGATCCCTTAAGGATACCGCTTATAAAGCAATTTATGCAAAGGAAAGTCTGATTAAAAAAAATATGAAGGAGCCTACCATTAATGAGATTGCATCCGAAATTGGCATATCAAAAGAAGATATCGTTTATGCACTGGATGCAATCCAAAATCCTATGAGTTTGTATGAACCTGTTTTTACAGATGGGGGAGACGCACTGTATGTGATGGATCAGATCAGTGACAAAAAGAATAAGGAAGAAAACTGGGTGGAGCATCTTTCTTTAAGTGAGGCGATGAAAAGGCTGGGAAAGCGGGAGCATGAAATTATCAGCTTACGCTTTTTTGAGGGAAAAACACAAATGGAAGTGGCGGAGATGATAGGAATATCTCAGGCGCAGGTTTCCAGATTAGAGAAGAATGCCCTTAAGCTTATGAAAAATTATTTGACAGCATAAAACTGATATATCTGGAAATGGTTTCCATAAAATAGTTGACATAATTTGCAAAGCGGAATATAATGGTATTGTTATCAAAATAATGTATAGATGTAGTATCTATCGCTTAAAGTGGGGGAAAGCATATGAAATGTCCGTTTTGCGGTCACGAAAATACCAGGGTAATTGATTCAAGACCGGCTGA
>CAMBLS010000059.1 GCA_945868485.1 uncultured Lachnospiraceae bacterium
AAATATTACTAAAAAATGAGCCGTTTCGATGTAAGGAAACGGCTCGTTCTTTTCACGGGATCTTGTTTGGTATTGTAAAGATTTATTCAATAAAAACTTTTAGATTGTCAAAGCCGCCGGAATAAATGATGTTTAGCAGTTTGTCGAGGCGCAAAAGGCTCGATTTCAGGGTGTCAAGAGAGAGCGAGCGGGATTCCAAAGCGGTAACTAATTCATCCAAATCCACCACCTTGACAAATCCGTCAGGGTAAATGATGACATCTGCCAGAAGGTCGGTTACAATCATGGCATTTTCGGTGGGATTATAATTAAAATCCACAATATCACAGTACCAATAGAGGAGGGTGTCATCCTCACGGCAAAATTTGCTTACTTTAAAGCCTTCTTTTATAAAGTAGCAGGAGGAGCCATGATGTAAATCCTTTTTAGGATGAAGCGCCTGCCAGGTTGTGACAATGCGGTCTTCGTCACAGGAAATAATTACATCATCTTTCAGAAGAATACATTCTTCGGGGATAATACGTCTGCGGTACAAAATGGGATTTTTCATAAAAACCTCCTTGCCGGCAATTGAGACTGTTTTACAAAAATCTTACTCTTAAATGGGCGTAAAGTCAACGAATTCAGGGAAATATGTAGAAGGAAAGTTTGCTAAAATTTATGTGCGATTTAACTAATATTTTATAGACATGAAAAGAGAAATTGGGTATAATGAATAAGCATATGCAAATAGTAAAATGACATTTTGAAAGGGAGAAGCATGTGAAGTTCAATCGAAGCGTATATCAGGCATTGACGATGATAGGACAGTTTGGAATCAACATGTTGGTTCCTGTTTTTATTTGCTCCTTCCTAGGGATGTTTTTGGATAAAAAATTTGGAACAAATTTCTGGGTAGTAGTTTTGTTTTTTGTAGGGGCAATAGCCGGGGCATATAACGTGTTTCGCTTTGCAAAACAAATCTTTCAAAGAGAAAGTGAACAGTCTGCTTATCTGCATCAGAGTAGAAGAAACAGGAGAGATAAGAGTGAAAGAGAAGATCGTCCGAATAAACAGAACTCTGTTTGAGCTTGAAGTAGGAATTCTTATATTCGGCGCAGCATGTCAGTTGGTTGGTGTTTTTTTACCAATAGATAGGGAATCTTACAGCATAGGACTTTGGATGGGAATTTTAATTGCGATGGTCAGTGCCTTTCATATGTGGTGGTCTCTCGACCGGGCTTTGGATTTGGAGGAACGCCATGCAGTAAAGATTATGAGTACGCACAATATTCTCAGATACTTTTTGATTGCAGTGGTATTTATATTAATTGCAATAAGCAAGATTGCAAATCCACTGTCTGCATTTTTAGGCATTATGGGATTAAAAGTCTCTGCATATATGCATTTTATTACTAAGAAAATAAGCACATTGGTTTATGGGGAAGAAATTCTTCCTCCGCTTATAGAAGAACCCGCAAGTGAACGGGATGTGTAAGGAGGTGAAGAAATGGGACAGGGAATTCTCTTGTCAGCAGAAACGGAAGTTGACTTTATGATTCATGGGGTCTTTTCTTATGAGCTGTTTGGTCAGACCGTTTGGATAACGACAACACATATCTGCGTTTTGATTGTTATGCTGATTATCATCGGCTTTTGTATTGCAGCAAATCGTGCAATTAAGCATGCCACTGAGGTGCCGGGAGGTTTTCAGAATGTAGTGGAGCTGATTGTGGAAAAGCTGGATGGTATGATAGAGGGTGTAATGGGAAAACAGGCAGTCAGATTCCGCAATTATATCGGGACGATTTTTATATTTATTTTGATTAGTAATATTTCCGGTCTTTTGGGATTACGTCCGCCTACAGCAGATTATGGAGTTACCTTTGCGCTGGGTATCATTACATTTACATTGATTCATTTCAATAAATTTAAGTACCAGAAGGTTTCAGGGGTACTGAAAGGATTATGTGAGCCGTGGCCAATTTGGGCGCCGATTAATATCATCAGTGATCTTGCGGTTCCGGTTTCACTATCACTTCGTCTGTTCGCCAATATTCTATCTGGAACAGCGATTATGGCATTGATATATGCATTGCTGAATAAAGTGGCCATTATCTGGCCGGCAGCACTTCATGTATATTTTGACCTGTTTTCAGGTGCAATCCAGACCTATGTATTCTGTATGCTTACCATGACCTATATTACGGATGCATGTAATACAGGGGACTAGGGATTGGAAATTAAAACTAAGAACAAAATGAATATCATGCAAAAAGCATAAGGAGGAAACAAAAATGGATTTTAATTCAAACTTTATTTTAGGTTGTTCAGCAATTGGTGCAGGTCTGGCAGTTATTGCCGGTATTGGACCTGGTGTAGGACAGGGTATCGCAGCAGGACATGCTGCAGCAGCAGTAGGAAGAAATCCCGGAGCAAAATCTGATATTACTTCAACCATGCTTCTTGGACAGGCAGTTGCAGAAACCACCGGTCTGTACGGTCTGCTTGTAGCAATTCTTCTGTTATTCGTAAGACCTCTTATGGGCGCAGCTCAATAAAACGAGAAGAGCCGGGGATATGATATCCGGCTGACGAGTGAGAAATATTGGAGAAAGGAGGTTTACGGATGGAACCCAGATTGTTTGACCTTGACCTTCAGCTGCTTGCAGATGCGACGCTTATGATCATCGCAGTTTTTGTCCTTTTTCTGGTAGCATCATATTTTTTGTTTAACCCGGTAAGGGAGATGCTGGCTAAGAGACAGGATAAGATAAAGAATGAGCTGGACAGCGCAGCAAAGGACAAGGAAGATGCTTCCAAGCTTCGTAAGCAGTATGAAGAGAAGCTTAAGAGCATCAATAAAGAAGCGGAAGAAATTTTGAGTGATGCCAGAAAGCGTGCACTGGAAAATGAAAACAAGATTGTGGCCGAAGCCAAGGAAGAGGCTGCAAGAATTATTGACAGGGCAAGAGTGGAAGCCGAACTCGAGAAGCAGAAGGCGGCAGATGATGTAAAACGTGAAATGGTAGTGCTTGCATCCATGATGGCCGGTAAGGTAGTGAAGGCATCTATTGATACAACCATACAGGAAAGCCTGGTAAACGAAACTTTAAAGGAAATAGGTGAGAGCACATGGCAAAGCTAGTTTCAGCAACATATGGAGAAGCTTTGTTTGAACTGGCTGTGGAAGAGGGAAAGGAAGAAGAGTTTTTAAATGAAATTATTCAGTTAAGAACCCTGCTTTCCGAAAATCCCGATTTCGGGAAACTGATGAATCATCCCAAGATACTCAAGGAAAATAAGCTTGAAGTTCTCAGGGAGGTTTTTGAAGGGCGTATTTCCAAAGAGTTGTTAGGCTTTTTACATCTGATTGTGAGCAAGGACAGATATGACGAAATTGATCATATCCTGGATTATTTCATAGAAGAAGTAAAGAAGCTTAAGGGTATTGGAATTGCCTATGTAACCACAGCAATAGATTTGAGTGAAGCGAAAAAGAAAGAAGTAGAAGACAAGCTGCTTGCAACCACATCTTTTAAGGAGATGGAAATGCACTATCAGGTGGATGAAGATCTGATTGGAGGTATGGTTATCCGTATCGGTGACCGTGTGGTTGACAGTAGTGTAAAAAATAAGCTGTTTGAACTGCAGCGTAAGCTGTTGAAAACTCAGCTGTAACAATGAAAGAAAGGTGCGTAAGAACCATGAATTTAAGACCCGAAGAAATCAGTTCTGTGATAAAAGAGCAGATTAAAAGATATGCTTCAGAGCTTGAAGTTTCTGACGTTGGTACTGTTATTCAGGTAGCCGACGGTATTGCCCGTGTACATGGTCTGGAAAACGCAATGCAGGGAGAACTTCTGGAATTTCCTGGAGAAGTATATGGAATGGTGCTGAACCTGGAAGAGGACAATGTAGGCGCTGTACTTTTAGGAAGCCAGAAGAATATTAACGAAGGCGACACGGTTAAAACAACCGGACGTGTTGTTGAGGTACCTGTAGGCGATGCTATGTTAGGGCGTGTTGTAAATGCTCTTGGACAGCCTATTGACGGAAAAGGTCCTATACAGACAGACAAATATCGTAAAATAGAAAGAGTTGCATCAGGTGTTATTACCAGAAAATCAGTTGACACACCGCTGCAGACCGGTATCAAGGCAATTGACTCTATGGTGCCAATCGGAAGAGGACAGCGTGAGCTGATTATCGGCGATAGACAGACCGGTAAGACAGCAATTGCAATTGATACTATTATTAATCAGAAGGGGCAGGGTGTAAAATGTATTTATGTTGCCATCGGACAGAAGGCATCCACCGTTGCTTCTATTGTTAAAACATTAGAAGAATTTGGTGCCCTTGCTTATACTACAGTGGTAGCAGCTACTGCCAGTGAACTGGCACCCCTACAGTATATTGCCCCCTATTCCGGTTGTGCAATTGGCGAGGAATGGATGGAGAATGGAGAAGATGTACTGGTTGTGTATGATGACTTAAGTAAGCATGCAGCGGCATATCGTACACTTTCCCTGCTCTTAAAACGTCCGCCCGGACGTGAGGCATATCCTGGTGACGTATTCTATCTGCATTCAAGACTGCTTGAACGTGCAGCAAGAATGAGCGATGAGTACGGCGGTGGTTCCCTGACTGCGCTTCCTATTATTGAAACACAGGCAGGCGATGTATCTGCTTATATTCCGACCAACGTTATTTCCATTACAGATGGTCAGATTTATCTGGAAACAGAAATGTTTAATTCCGGTTTCCGCCCTGCGGTTAATGCAGGTCTTTCAGTATCCCGAGTAGGTGGTGCGGCACAGATTAAGGCAATGAAGAAGATTGCGGCTCCTATCCGTGTGGAACTGGCACAGTATAGAGAATTGGCAGCTTTCTCGCAGTTTGGATCAGAGTTGGATGCAGATACCAAGGAGAAGCTAGCGCAAGGTGAGAGAATCAAGGAGGTTTTAAAGCAGCCTCAGTATAAGCCTATGCCAGTGCAGTATCAGGTTATCATTATTTATGCAGCTACCAATAAGTATCTGCTGGATGTACCTACAGAGGACATCACAAGGTTTGAAGAAGAGTTCTTTGAGTTCCTTGATACCAGGTATCCTGAGGTTCCCAGAGCAATTGCGGATGAAAAGGTTATTTCTGACACAACAGAGGAAACTTTGAAGAAAGCGATTGCAGAGTTCAAAGCAGCGTTTTTAAAATAAGATAAGGATAAGGTGATATTTTATGGCTTCAATGCGTGATATAAAGAGGCGTAAAGGCAGTATCCAAAGCACCCAGCAGATTACCAAAGCCATGAAGCTTGTTTCCACTGTCAAGCTGCAGAGAGCAAAGCAGAATGCAGAAAAATCAGGTGACTACTTCCACTGTATGTATGAGACTGTAAACTCTATTCTACAGAGGACGAAGAATCTGGATCACAAGTATCTGAAGGCAGGGACATCCGGCAAAAAGGCAGTGATTGTGATTACATCTAACAGAGGACTGGCAGGAGGTTACAATTCCAACGTGGTCAAGCTGATCACAAGGGGAGAATTGGCAGATGAGGATCTGGCAATCTATGCAATTGGGAAGAAGGGAAAAGAAGCACTTCAGAGACAGTACGAGATTAAAGCCGATTATTCGGATGTAATTGAAGAGCCTGTCTATGCAGATGCCATGGCAATCAGCAAGGAAGTGCTGGAAGCTTTTGCCAGGGGAGAAATCAGTGAGATCTACCTTGCTTACACTGCATTTAAAAACACAGTTGTTCATATCCCCACTCTGTTAAAGCTGCTTCCGGTAGAAGTGAGTAAGGAAGAAGAAATCAAAGGGGCGGAGGATGCAGAGACAGATGACAAGGCACTCATGAATTTTGAACCTGAGGATGAGGAAGCTTTAAATCTGCTGATACCCAAATATATAACCAGCCTGATTTATGGCGGTATGATTGAAGCGGTAGCCAGTGAAAACGGAGCCAGAATGCAGGCGATGGATTCGGCTACCAGCAATGCAGAAGAAATGATAGATAAGTTGACCCTACTGTACAACAGAGCACGTCAGGGCTCTATTACACAGGAATTGACAGAGATTATTGCAGGAGCAAATGCAATTTCATAACAAAATGTTCCGGCTTTGTTACTGCCGGACAGGAATGGAGGAAAAATGGCAGATATAAATACGAGCAGTCAAAGCAGCTCGGGAAAAATTACACAGATTATCAGTGCCGTTCTGGATATTAAATTTACAGACGGCAGACTGCCGGAAATCAACGAAGCAATCAAAATTCCTTTAAAGGATGGCGGTACACTTACCGTTGAAGTGGCACAGCATCTGGGTGATGACACAGTGAGATGTATTGCCATGGGACCAACTGATGGACTGGTAAGAGGGATGGAAGCAATCGCAACAGGCGCTCCAATCAGTGTACCGGTTGGTGAAAACACTCTGGGACGTATTTTTAACGTTTTGGGTGATCCCATTGATAATAAACCCGCACCGGAAGGTGTAAGCTATGAACCTATACACAGACCCGCACCGGAATTTGTTGAGCAGTCAACCCAGCAGGAGCTTTTGGAGACAGGTATCAAGGTAGTTGACCTTCTCTGTCCTTACCAGAAGGGTGGAAAAATCGGTCTGTTTGGTGGTGCCGGTGTTGGTAAGACCGTTCTGATTCAGGAGCTGATCCGTAACATTGCAACAGAGCACGGCGGATATTCTGTATTTACAGGAGTTGGAGAAAGAACCAGAGAGGGAAATGACCTTTATCATGAAATGATGGAGTCAGGAGTTATTGATAAGACCACCATGGTATTTGGTCAGATGAATGAGCCCCCCGGAGCAAGAATGAGAGTAGGTCTTACAGGACTTACCATGGCAGAGTATTTCCGTGATAAAGGTGGCAAGGATGTGCTGCTTTTCATTGATAATATTTTCCGTTTTACACAGGCAGGTTCTGAGGTGTCTGCCCTGCTTGGACGTATGCCATCTGCAGTAGGTTACCAGCCTACTCTGCAGACAGAAATGGGTGCCCTTCAGGAGCGTATTACTTCAACTAAGAATGGTTCCATCACTTCCGTCCAGGCTGTATATGTGCCTGCGGATGACCTTACTGACCCTGCACCGGCAACAACCTTTGCCCATTTGGATGCTACCACCGTTCTTTCCAGATCAATTGTAGAGCTTGGTATCTATCCTGCGGTAGATCCTCTTGAGTCTACTTCAAGAATTCTGGATCCCAGAATTGTAGGCGAGGAGCATTATGAGGTTGCCAGGGGTGTGCAGGAAATTCTTCAGAAGTATAAGGAACTACAGGATATTATTGCAATTCTTGGTATGGATGAATTATCTGAGAGTGATAAGCTGGTGGTATCCCGTGCAAGAAAGGTACAGAGATTCTTATCACAGCCTTTCTTCGTGGCAGGACAGTTTACCGGACTTCCCGGAAAGTATGTGCCTATTAATGAAACTATTCGCGGATTTAAAGAGATTCTGGAAGGTAAACATGATGACATACCTGAAAGCTATTTCTTAAATGCAGGAAGTATTGATGACGTACTTGCCCGCGTGAAATAGTTACGGGGAGGTAACCTATGGCAGACAATAATTTATTCAAACTGAGGATTATCACTCCTGACCGCGTGTTCTATGAGGGAGAAGCTTCCATGGTGGAGTTCAACACCACTGAGGGCGAAATTGGTGTCTATAGGAAGCATGTTCCCACAACAGTGATTATAAGTCCGGGAATCCTGACAATCACGGAAGCGGAAGGAACAAAGGAAGCAGCGCTTCATGCGGGATTTGCAGAAATTTTGCAGGATGAAGTTGTAATCCTTGCAGAGGTAATAGAATGGCCGGAGGAAATCGACCTTGACCGCGCCGAAGCTGCAAAAGAGCGTGCAGAGGAAAGGCTTCGCAGCAAGACTCCCGAAACAGATCTACTCAGGGCAGAAACTGCACTGCAGAGATCATTGGCACGAATTCATGTATTAAAGTAAATAAAAAGAAAGGGGGGTGTAGTGATACACCCCCTTTTGTTATGCTGTGCGGAATGGTGTCGGCACAGGAAGAATTAAAATTGCATATGATAGCTGTAAAGATATAAGGAAGTTATCCATATGTATGAACGTAAAATTTTGCCCTTTTATATGACATATCCTCTTCCCATGTACTATCAGGAGGAGGACTCCATTATCAGAGATTTGGAGTATTTGCAGCAGATGTATCCCTCCGAAGCAAAAAGATATCAAAAGACCATAAGTGATATTTTGGATAAGCTGGATTATGAGGGCAGTATGATTTATGATGAATACCCGGATAAATGGCAGATTTATAAACTGTCCAGAGATATATTAGATCGGATTAAGCGGGAAGAAGAACAGCAGAACCCGGATAAAAAGATGTCGGCAGAAAAATGGGAGTGGCTTGGAGATCTGGTGCAGATATTACTTTTTTATGAGATTTATAAAAGAAGGCATAACACAAGAAGAGGGATTCTCAGGTTCTGATAAAGTTTTAGTTGTGATTTTAAGGTTAAATAAGTAAAATATAGTCATGACGCAATCGTTATGGCTATATTTATGTGAGGGATAAATAAAAGTGAAAGAATTGAGAGAAGCGCTATCCGATTTTCTTTCGGATAGATTATATCAGATTATTATAAGCAATCCCAGAAGGAAAGAAGGAGCATTTAAAATAAAGATAAGACCTGTGATGGTAAAGGAGAATATTTGCTTTCAGGAAACTATCTGGAAGGGAACTCAGGTGTTTCACGAAAACTATGGGAAGGATGAGATGTTGAAAAAAGTCCTTTCCTATATGGAAACAGATTTTAAGCAGCTGGAAGGGCAGAGCATGGACAGCAGGCTGCATGTGCTTGTCAGCAAAAAGGGGAAGATGACGGTAAATCTACAAAGAAATAAACAGATGAACCTTACAGAAAAACCTGACATGTCACATAACCGTATCAAAAAATATATTCTTAAGGAAGGGGTGGCGGTTCCATTTCTGGTGGATTTAGGTGTACAAACCCCCGAGGGAAAGATTGTTCGTTCCAGATATGACAAATTCAAGCAGATTAACCGATATCTGGAATTTGTCGAAGACATTTTGCCTACACTTAGTAAGAGAGGGACGGTTCATATCATCGATTTCGGATGTGGAAAATCATATTTGACCTTTGCATTATACTATTATCTCCATGAGTTGAAGAAAATGGATGTGCAGATTACGGGACTGGATTTAAAAACAGATGTTATTAATAACTGCAACCGTCTGGCAGAAAGCTATGGATATAGCAAACTGCATTTTTATCAGGGAGATATCAGTACCTTTGAGGGAGCAGAAAAGGTAGATATGGTGGTAACCCTTCACGCCTGTGATACGGCAACGGACTATGCAATTAAAAAGGCAGTGGACTGGGATGCCAAGGTCATTTTTACAGTACCCTGTTGTCAGCATGAGGTAAACAGGCAGCTGGAGAATGATTTGCTTGCGCCTGTCTTAAAGTATGGACTTTTAAAAGAAAGAATGGCTGCACTTATTACAGATGGAATCAGAGCTAATCTACTGGAAGAGTGTGGTTATGACACTCAGGTTCTTGAATTTATTGATATGGAGCATACACCTAAGAATATACTGATCAGAGCTGTAAAGAGAGATGAAAAGAAAGCCGTACAATGTAGGGATTCACTTCTTAGTAGTATGACAAAGGAATTAAATGTGGAAACTACGTTGCAGAAGCTGTTAAAGAAATAGATTGGAGCAGTATGAAAAAAACGATTATTAAAGTAAGCATAGTTGTATGTATTTTTTTTGCAACTTTGTTTATTACAAGTAAAGTCATAAACCAGGGTAATGTTGATATGACCACTGAAATGAGCAAAGCCAGTTATCCTGTTATTTGGATTAACTATGAGGGATTCCGAATTAATGAGCTTCATGGATATGAGAGCAATATGGAATTAAGCCAGATGCGAGAGAACATCACTCCACTTGAGGCGGGCAGAAGGATTCAACTGGAAATCAATCCCTATGGAAGAAAGGTTGAGCAGATTGGTTATGAGGTAAGAAGCCTGAGTGGAAGCCGACTCATTGAAAATACGCAGATACGTGAATGTGAAGAGAAGGAAAATATGATTTCGCTATCCTTTTCGCTGAAGGATTTGATAGAGGGAAATCAGGAATATATGTTGGTCATTGTCCTGACTATGGATAACGGAAGTGAAATCAGATATTATACCAGAGTAATCAGCACTGAGAAATACTTTGTCAGTGAAAAGCTGAGTTATGTGTGTGATTTTTCAGATAAGACTTTTGACAAGGAAGCGGCAAAAGAGTTGACAAAATATCTGGAATCTAATGCAGAGGGCGATAATACAACTTATGGGAAGGTTACTATTCACAGCAGTTTCAATCAGGTGACATGGGGAAACTTAAATATAACAAGAGAAACCAAGCCGAACATAACAATTAAGGAGCTGGGGACTCAGACAGGGAGCTTTCTTTTGGACTATTATGTTTCCACACCTGACGGAAATGATAAGAATTATTACAGAGTGAAAGAATTTTTCAGGGTACGCTATACAACGGATAGGATTTATCTTCTGGATTATGAGAGAACAATGAATCAGATGTTTGATTCATTGGCAGATGTATATGTAAACAATAAGATTATGCTTGGAATTACCGGCGAGGATGTGGTCCTTAAGGAAAGCGATGGAGGGAATGTTCTTGCGTTCATTATCGGAAACCGCCTTTACAGCTACAATGTTGTAGATAATAAAATGGCACTATTGTTTGGCTTTTATAACAGAGATAATCAGGATGAGAGAACCCTGTATGACGGACACAGGATTAAAATCTTAAATATAGATGAAGGTGGAAATGTTACATTTCTGGTATATGGATATATGAACAGGGGCCGCCATGAAGGGCAGGTTGGCATTTCTGTTTATTATTACGATAGTGGAGTAAATACAGTGGAGGAAATGGTATATATTTCTTCCACCAGACCCCAGGCAATTCTTATGGAAGAAGTGGAACAGCTGTCTTATCTTAATAACAGAGGAATGTTGTACTTAAAGTGGGAGGATCAGATTTACGGTATTAATATTTCTACCAGAACCTGTGAGGCAGTAGTTGATAACCTGGCAGAGGGAAGCTATAAGGTTTCCGACAGCAATAAGATGACAGTTTGGCAGAGGGGTGAAAATATTTATCAGGGAAGAGAACTTGTGCTGATGAATCTGACCACAGGGAAGCAGGTAACCATCAAAGCAGGAAATGGAGAAGTCATTGCCCCTATCGGTTTCATGGGAGAAGATTTAATCTACGGCATTGCGAGAAAAAGCGACATTGTTATGGATTCAGCAGGTAACACGATTTTTCCCATGTATTGTGTGAAGATCGAAAATGAAGGGCAGGGAGTGCTCATGACCTACCAACAGGACAATATTTATGTTACGGGTGGCGAGGTCAGCGGGAATCAGATTATTCTTTATCGTGTAGAGAAAACAGATGATGATTCTTATGCAGAGATCAGGAATGATCAGATTATGAATGCAGAAACTGATTTGGCAAGTCGAAATACGATTGAGGTTGCTGCCACAGAAAATTATGAAAAGCTGACACAGATTGCTCTAAAGGGAGATATTGATACAGTTACGATTAAACATCTTACACCCAAAGAAGTGCTCTTTGAAGGTGGAAGAAGCATTGACCTTCTTTCTTCAGGGGAAATGCTGGAAAGATATTATGTTTATGGAAAGAAAGGGATTGAGGGAATATACACAGATGAGGCAAGTGCAGTCAGCCTTGCAGACAGCATCTCAGGAGTGGTTCTGGGGGAAGATGGCTATTATATATGGGTAAAAGGAAACCGCAGTTTGAAGAATCAGATTATGGCGATTCAGGGAGAGCTGGTAACAGAAGAAAAAACTTCCCTTGCAGTCTGCCTTGATACCATGTTAGGCTATGAGGGCGTTGTAAGAAATTCTGAATATATGCTGGAACAGGGCAGCTCTGCACATTCAATTCTAGAAGAAAGTCTTACGGATGTGCAGGTACTTGACCTTACAGGCTGCTCACTGGATGCAATGCTTTACTATGTGAATCAGGATATTCCTGTTTTGGTTACAATGAAAGACGGATCCGCAGTGTTGCTTATAGGGTTTAATGAAAAAAATACAGTTGTTATGAATCCCGAAAACGGTACAGTTTATAAGGTGGGAATGAATGATTCCAGAGAATGGTTTGAAGAAAATGGCAATTGTTTTATCACTTATGTAAGAAATATGGAATAAAAAATGGCGTATTTTAGCGGTTTGCAACTGATAGTTGCCATGGCTCAAACCAGAGTTGGTAGTGCAACCACAGGGAGAATGCATATAATCGGCTCATAAGGCAGGCCGAAAAAACAGCCTTTTATGAGGCGGAAGATGAGGAGAAAGTGAAGAATGAACATTGAAATTGCAAATCGACTTGTAAACTTAAGAAAAAGTAATA